>CAKSHB010000009.1 GCA_934456295.1 uncultured Clostridia bacterium
CGTTCAACCTCTCAGTCCGGCTACTGATCGTCGACTTGGTGAGCCGTTACCTCACCAACTATCTAATCAGACGCGAGTCCATCAAGAAGCGATAAATCTTTCACCGGTCAACCATGCGGTTATCCGGCAATATGCGGTATTAGCACACCTTTCGATGTGTTGTTCCCCTCTTCTCGGCAGGTTACTCACGCGTTACTCACCCGTCCGCCACTAAGCTTCACCATCTTCCGCCCGAAGGCTTCCGTCGGTTGGCTCCGTTCGACTTGCATGTGTTAGGCACGCCGCCAGCGTTCGTCCTGAGCCAGGATCAAACTCTCGAAAAATATTTTCGTTCGTTTAATTAGCTCTTTTCTGCTGACTTTTTTGTCAGGTGCAAAGCTCATGCTTTGCTTTTTAACTCAAATTTTTGACAAGTTTCCTTGTTTGGTCATCACTGTTCAATTTTCAATGTCCAATGCTGCCTGCGGGGCTCTTTTTTACCGTCCCCCTCAAGCGACGTATGTTAGTATACCACTTCTCATTCCCTTTGTCAACACTTTTTTTAAACTTTTTTCGTTTTTTTCGCAAAATTTTATTCTTGTACGATTTTCTTCCTAATATAATGTATACCTAATGTTCATATATAATCAATTTCAAACTATCATATCCGCAAATTATCTTTTATCACATACTCTTTTCGGTCGTTTTTCTATACTAATTTGGCGTTTTTCCATACATTTCCTTAAAATTTCTTCTGAAAAAACTCTCATTTTCATACCCGATTTTATTTATAATTTCCCCGACGTACAAATCTGTCGTCACAAGCAATTTTGCCGCAAAAACACATCTGCGTTCCTGCAATATCCTCGAAAACGATTCGTTCATAACTTTCTTTATCAGCATACCCGTATACGTTTCCGAGTAGCCAAGTTTTTTGCCAGCTCGCCCAGACGAGCAGTTCTTATATTGCCGTCAACATACTCCTTTATCTCACGGCAAAGCTGTTCAGATGTCTTTTTCTCTTTTGTATCGTCCGAGTATGTTTCCAGCGTTTTCATCGCCTCACAAACCTCGTCCGCATATGGAATTGACGGCGCGGCACCTTTTTTTGAAACTGTGAGCGTAGCCGCCGCACAAGCCAGTCTTATCGCCTCCGACGTTGTTTTTCCTTCAGATACGGCGCACAAAAAATATCCTATAAACGTATCCCCTGCCGCAGTTGTATCCACTGTTTTCACCTTAAACGCGCTATGATATGACATCTGCTCTTTATCGGCATATATGCAGCCTTTTTTGCCGAGAGTAAATACAACCTTGAGTTTCGGATACATTTTTCTCATATAGGCGATAAATTCTTCGGGCTCCTCTTTGCCCGTAAAACCCTTCGCCTCAACTTCATTAAGGATAAGGTATGAGAGCATATTTATGTCAAGCTCTTTCAGCTTTTCATCGAACGGCGCCGGATTTAAAACAACCTCCATACCCTTTCTGTACGCGCTTTCTATTATATAATCCACATTGTTTATCTCATTTTGCACCAGCAATATATCGCCGCGTGAAAAATTCTTTAAAACTTCGTCAACATATCCCTCTGTTATCATGCTGTTTGACCCGCGGTGCAGAAAAATGCTGTTTTCGCCGCTTTCGCTCACCTGAATTATCGCATGCCCGTTTTTTATATCAAGCTCCTTCAAATATGAAACATCAGCTCCGCTTTGCGATAAAATGTCCCGAAGCATTGCCCCGTCATTTCCGATACACCCTGCATGATATATCTTTGCACCCGCTTTTGCCGCGGCGACAGACTGGTTAAGACCTTTTCCTCCCGGGAATGTTTCAAAATCATATGTCATCTCTGTTTCGCCCGGGACAACGATATGGTCAACAGAATATACATAATCAATATTGCATGAGCCGAAATTTATAATCTTCATAGCAATTCTCCTTTTCACATCTAAGTATATCTGATTTTTCTGTAAGAAACAAGCATAATTTCCGCATAAAAACAGACCGATTTCATCATCTTTTATCATGTTAGCCGTAATACTGTAAAATGCGCCGAATAAAACAAGCACGCCGACAAAAACCGACGCGCCTGTTTTATTTTTCTTCTGTAAATTCCTATGCCCCCGTTACAGTACACTTTTTTCTTTATAATCAATGTCAACTCCGCATGCACGCAATACCATCTTCTGCAGCTGTAGCTCATACTCATATGTGTACGGATTTTCCTTTTCTCCGCGCACAAAGCTTGCAAAATCAAGCATCATGGCATCATATCGGTCCCCGGGCTCAAAATCGTACGTTTTTGTTACGCCGCAGGTTTTCCAGCCCTCGCGCGCAGTATCCTCTTTATACACCTCGCGCATGCTGCAAGTCATATTTCCGCCGTTTTCACCGAAACGCTCAATCGGGTTTATCTCAAGCGTACCTTTTGAGCCGCATATTACAAACTGACGGCGTGTAAATCCGCCCGGCTCGGCAGCGCTTGTTTTTGCAAACGAGATACCGTCCTTATAGCGGAACAGTGCAAATCCGACGTCCTCCGATGTCACGCCGTCTATGCCCGTTGCCATATTATACGGAATTATCTCGTCGGGAACGCCCTTAAGCTGAAATATTAAATCTACCAGATGACATCCCAGAAAAAACATCATTCCTCCCTCAAAATTTGCCAGCCATTGCCTCTTTTCGCCCGTGTGTTCACAGTCCATATGTGCCTCAACCGCATATATTTCACCCGCTCTGCCGGAGGCAATTATCTCCTTTGCCCTTTTCAGAGCAGGATTATAGCGGTACATATATGCCATCTGGACGACAACGTTTTTTCTCTTCGCGTCATACAGCAGCTTCTCAAAATCCTCGGCATTTGCTCCCGCAGGCTTGTCAACATGCACATGAATTCCTCTGTCAACGCATTTTTGTGCCGTTTTTACCAAATCATACTCGTACGTTTCAATCAACATTGCGTCAACATCTGAGTTCAGCAGCTCCTCCTCACCCATTCTCTTTAAGTCCCGAAACTCATTTCTGTCCTTTACCTTTTCATACTGCTCGTCAGACTCGGCAGCATAGCCGACAATTTCAAATATTTCGGGAAACTGCCTGACGCATGCTATCTTCCCGGGCGCATGGTCATGAAGCGTCCCTATCTGCCCTATTTTGATTTTTCTCATGATAGTTCCTCCGATAAAACATTTATGGTATGTATCAATCAAAGTTTTGACCAGTCAAACTGCACCCCAAACGGAAACTCTTTGTCATATGCCAGCCTGTCAAATACCTTCGGAGCATCTGCCGGCGAATGAACTTCGCTTATCATCTTTTTTGCGTCTATTCTGCCGTGCGCAAGCATACGCAAAAATGCACCGCGGTCATCGGCAGCAGTCCACCAACCCGGCGACGATTCATGAATAGGGCGTGCGTTCGTATGCGCACCGATAAGCGTTATCCCGGGACCGTGAACCTTTCTGTAGTAATCGATGGTAAAATCGGAATTTCTCGTACAGCCCAAAAGCGTCACTCTGCCGAAGCGCGCCATACAATCGAGCGCCTGCTGCAATCCTTTGCCGAGTCCCGTTACCTCTATGGCGGTATTTGCACCGCCTTGTGTAAGCTCCTTCACCTTTTCGGCAAAGTCCTTCTCGGTCGGGTCGAGAGCATAGTCGGCGCCGAGCTGCAAGGCAAGCTCTCTTCTCTGCTTATTCGGGTCAGCGGCAATAATCGGCACAGCGCCCGACGCACGGAGAAGCGAAACCGCAAATGCACCGAGTATGCCTATACCCATAACGAGCGCCGACTCTCCCATCTCCAAATGTGTTTTTCTTATCGCTGCCATAGGGAAGGTTGCTATGTGCGTCATCGACGCCTCCGAAAGCGTAACCCTGTCATCATCTATCACAGTTACATTATCTTCGCTGCAAATATTGTACTGAGCATGGCAGCTCCATGACATTGCAACCCTGTCGCCGGCCTTAACATTTTCCACAGCTTTGCCCGCAGAAATAACTATGCCCGAACCGCTGTAGCCGAAAAATTTCGGAAACACGGGCTTATCGTCCGCATCTCTGTATGGGTTTGTGCTTGGGTCACCCATGAGATTTGCGCGCTCTGTACCGTTGCTTATCGTTGTAAATGCTGTCTTTACAAGAACCTCGTTATCTTTTATTTCACGGCATTCACACTCTGTAAGTTCCGCTTTTCCGATATCCGTGAATACAATCTGCTTCATTTTCATCGCTTTCCCTTCGTTTTTATTTTCTGCTCACTCAACGGTTAAAACAACTTTGCCGACATTTTCGCCTCTGTATAAAATATCATGCGCCTCTGCGGCAGAAGTAATCGGAAGAATTTTATATATCGTCGGCTTTACCTCGCCGCTTTCAACCTTCGGCCATACATTTTTTACAAGCTCGCCGAGTATCTGCGCTTTAACCTGCGGCGTTCTTGAGCGCAGTGTGCTGCCGATAATGCGCACATTTCGTACATAAATATTTTTCAGGTCAATCTGTGTCATCTGCCCTGCCAGCGCCGCAATCATTATCCAGCGCGCTCCGTGGGTCAGATAATGTATACATTTGCCCATAATCTCACCGCCGAGGCAGTCTATCGCAACATCAACGCCATGCCCCGACGCAAGTTCCGACTTTAAAACTTCAACAATATCTTCTTTTTCCGTATTTACAACAATATCCGCTCCGAGATGCGCTATGGACTTTTTCAGCTCATCTGAACGCACCGTTGTTATAACGCGCACACCGAATGCCTTCGCCATAGGGATTACCACGCTTGCAAGTCCGCTTGCGCCTGCATTCATAAGGAGCGTATTTCCTTTCTGTATCTTTCCCTCCCAAAATAAATTCAGATATGCCGTGGCAAACGCCTCGGGGATTGCGGCGGCTTCTGCCATTGTGCAGTTTTTCGGCACGGGCATGAGCATGTCATACTTTACCGCGGCATATTGGGCATATCCTCCTCCGCCGAGAAGTGCGCATACCTTGTCGCCGATTTTCCAATCCGATTTCTCCTTTGCCCCTCTTCCTATCTCAACAATTTCGCCCGAGATTTCAAGCCCCATCCATTCGGGGCAGCCCTCGGGAGGCGGATAGTCGCCCTCACGCTGCATCAGGTCGGCACGGTTTAAAGCCGCGCACTCAACCTTTACCAGAACCTCATCCTCTTTTATAACCGGATCGGCCACATCGCTCCACGACAGGCTTCTGTCATCATTTACAAGTATCGCTTTCATAATGTTCCTCCGTTATTTTAAATTTTTTAAATATTCGTCCATACGTGTATTAACCGCGGTTTCCTGCCATACATATCCTTTCGGCAAAGCAGCAATTTCATGCGCAAGCCCTTCGCGCAACCCCATAAGCTCCGACTGTTTCATCCCTGTCGCATTAAGTATTTTTGAGTTGCCTATAACGCGATCAAAAAACCTGTCATATTTGAGCTGATATTCGCACATTTTGTTATTGTTTCCCCATATTCTCAAAAAGGTTTCCGTATCAACCGTTGTATAGTCAAGTCCGCCGATTTGATTGTAATATTCGGCAATTTCCCTCCATGTGTGGTGTTCTGCAGTAGCCACAGTGTACGTTTCGCCGAAAGCATCTCTATTTAAAATCAACCGCGAAATCATCTTTGCAACATCACCCGCCCAACTCATTGTGCCTTGTATGTTCATTGCCTCCTCGGGAAGAATTACAGTTTTATGATTTGTCATTCTGTGTATAACAATATTTGCCTCAAGCGTTGTAAGCTGAAATCTGAACTTTGAATACGTGATTGCAGGACGTATAACTGTATAATTTTTATGCCCCGATGATGCAAGCAAATCCTCTCCGATTGCTTTATAGAGCGAATACTCAACATTTTTTTTAGCCAAAAATTCCTTATCCTGTGATACATCAAGCAATCTGGGCGATTTTTCGGTTATAACGCTATCCGCATTCGCATATACTCTGTAGCTTGACAGGTATATATAATGTGCAGCGCCGGACAAAAGTATTTCCATTCTGCTTTTAAATGTTTTTTCAACATCTGAATAAATAAGTAAATCAACTATTGCATCATACTCATTTTTGAGAAGCTGTTTAAGTGCTTCATTATCCATAGCATCCATTTTCATATATCGCAAAGCTGCATTATCCGAAGTCTTTTCATCGAGTGATACAACATCAACCTTATATCCCATATCAAGCAGATACGGTGTAAGATATATCCCCATTGCCCCTGTTCCGCCTAACAAAAGTACCTTTTTCATAACTATATTCCCCCCCTCTGTTTTATATGCCCTTCCATTGTTTATTTCATCAGCTCATTTTTTTACTCACAATTACCTTACGGCGATTTAAACCTCAGCCTTTTTAATTCCATCTGCGCATGGCATTTCTGCCGCCGCCCAGAGAATTAATTTCGGACACTTTTTCGTCCAAAACCTCTTTGTTGATATCGCACATCAAAACATTTCCGCCAAGAAGTGCAAAGCTTTTTGAAAACGCAAAACCCATTCCCGATGCCGCCCCCGTAACAACGGCCGTTTTTCCGTCAAAATTCATTTTTTCTTTCTCCCCAAAGCTATCAGTCGAAATTTATATATTTTGTATTTTCCATAACGGCGCGCACATTGCGCAATGTCGGCTGTGTCGGCGTTGAACCCTCATAATAATACGGTACGCACAGATAAAATCCGCAGCCGAACATCGGACCTGCAAGCCTGTGGCGCTTATAATGGGTTCCGCCCGACAAAAACAAAAACGGCACCTTCAGCTCCTTTTTCAGAAGCATTGTCGTGCGTATATTTTCCGCCTCCTCCTCGGGGCTGTTTGCCGCAGTTACGATTTTCACCACATCAGCGCCGCGCTTTTGCTGCTCAAAAGCAATTTCAAGCGTTTGTTCGGCAGGTATGTATTCGAGCACATGCGACGACATCAAAACCTCTTTGCCCATAGAATGAATTTTGTCTATCAGCTTTTTCTGTTTTTCAACAGCAGCAGGGCTGACCGACAGCTCGGGATACTTGCAGCCCGTACGGCTTCTGTTCTCAAGCGGGCTTTCATCGAACATATCGCCCATAATATCGCCGATTGTCGCGCCGTACTCAAGAGCCCTCAAAACCCCTTCGGCACATTCTTCATCGCTCATTCCCTTATTCTGGCATCCGCGGTAGTTTGTCACATAAATCGGTCTGCCGCACATTGCCTCATAAATGCTTTTTATGTCCTTTTCCGTACGGTATTTGCGTTCGATACTTTCAATCTGAAGCCCGAATGCGTCTGCGCCGTCTGCCAGCTCATCACGAACAATTCCGATACACTCTGCCGGCGTCTTTTTTTGTATCATGCCGACAAGCAGCGGTCTTTCATGGTTTAAAAAAGTTGGTTTCATAATTCGTTTTCTCCTTTATTTTTCTGTTTACCTTATTTATCCGTTTTCTGCATTTTCCGTTATATCTGTTTGTATTACGTTTGTCAGCCTAAGTATAGCACATTGACTTTTCCGAAAAAATACATTATACTACTGTAAAGCGACACTATTCTATGATTTTTTATAAAGGAGAAGAAAAATGAATGATATTTCGGACATGTCAAAACTGTCATTTTTCAAAATGGGAAAGTATGTTTACGACACATCGTTCACATGCGACTTCCGCGAAATTCCCAGACCGCATTTTTGCATGGGGCTTATAATAAAAGGTGAGGGCGATTTTGTATCGGGCGGCGAAACGGTTCATGTAAAACGCGGTGATATCATATTTGTGCCCGTCGGTTCGACATATGTTTCCTACTGGAGCGGCAAACCCGATATCCTGTACATAAGTGCACATTTTTCCTTTGAAAATCCGTCGTCGTTTCTTCGCCGCAAAAAGATAAAAATTCAGAAAATCAGTCTGTCCGGCTTTGAAAACCTGAAAGAAAAATTCAGCCTCATGTATGAAAAATATGCCGGCACGGACACATCACAATTCTACGTTCTAAGCTTGTTTTTTGAAATTATGAGCAGGGTTTTTCCGCTTCTCAGATATAACGAAGTCAAAAAAATCGACGCTCAGATAGAAAAGGCGGCAGAATATATCGAGAGGAATTACAGAGAGGATTTTTGTGTTGAGCAGCTTGCCGCCGCAAGCAATATGAGCACATCGCATTTTTACTCACGCTTCAAATCCTCGCTCGGGTGCAGCCCAATTGAGTATAAGCACAGAATATGCATAAGGCGCGCCGAGCTTATGCTCATTGATGACTCCGAAAAATCCATAGAGGAAATAAGCGAATTTCTCGGCTTTTGCTCAAGTGCATATTTCAGGCGCATATTTAAAAAAATTACGGGCAAAACTCCTCGTGATTACCGAAAAGCCGGTGCGGAACTATAACAATATTTATTTTTATATAAACATCTTGCATTTTGTTGAAATGCAGGGTGTTTTATTATATACTTACAGTAGCAACAGTATTGTTTGTTTTACGACTCACATGAATATATCAAAATAATATAACAAATTTGGAGGATAAAGATGAAAAACTATGACTGGCAAAATCCCGAAATTCTTCATATAAACCGCGAACAGCCGCGAAGCTTTTATATTCCGTTCGGCAGCGGAGAGAGTTCCAGAAAAGGTCTGAAAGCTTTTTCGCCGTATTACCGTTTGCTGAACGGCGACTGGGCATTTGAATATTTTGACAGAAGTATCGACTGCACGGAGGGTATAGAAAAAGAGGATTTCTGCACGGACGGCTGCGATATAATCCCCGTACCGTCAAACTGGCAGATGTACGGCTACGATATTTGTCAGTATACAAACGTTAACTATCCGTATCCCGTCGATCCGCCGTATGTTCCCTCGGATAACCCCATGGGAGTATATATGCGCAATTTCACGCTCCACCGCAGCTGGGACAAACGTGACACATACATATTTTTTGAAGGTGTAAACTCTTGCTTTTACTTGTATATAAACGGCGCTCTTGCCGGCTACAGCCAGGGCGCCCATAACCCTGCCGAGTTTAACATTACACCGTATCTGCACGAAGGCTCAAACAGAATTTGTGTAAAAGTTTTAAAATGGTGCGACGGCAGCTATATGGAGGACCAGGATTTCTACCGCCTGTCGGGCATTTTCCGCGATGTATACCTTCTGTCGCGCTCAAAATCGCACATACGCGACATTTTTGTGAAAACAGACCTTGACGCGTCGTATAAAAACGCATCTGTGTGCACCGAGATTGATTTTATCGGCAAAGAAAATGCCGCTTCGGAAAATGCTGATTTATTTGTATATGACCCATACGGAAAACTCGTTTACCATGCAGAAAATATCACAGGCAGACACAGATTTGACATAGAAAATGCCATCTTGTGGAATTCGGAGCAGCCGCGCCTTTACGATTTTGTTTTCGTATGCGCCGGGGAATACATATGCCAGAAAATCGGTCTGAGAAAAATTGAGGTTGCAAAAAACTGCGCCCTGCTCATAAACGGAGTAAGCGTGAAGCTGAAAGGTGTAAACCGTCACGATACGCACCCCAAGCTCGGGCATACAACGCCGTATGACCATATGGAGCTTGATTTAAAACAGATGAAGAGGCACAACATAAACACAATCCGCACATCGCACTACCCGAACACATCGGAATTTCTGTCGCTGTGTGACAAATACGGCTTTTACATCATAGATGAGGCAGATATCGAAGCACACGGCTTTTCAAACATATATCCAGGCTACGGATACCGCCCGGGCGACCCGACATACTGGATAAGCGATAAGCCCGAATGGGAGAAGGCTTTTGTTGACCGTGCGCAAAGACTTGTTGAACGCGACAAAAACCATGCGTGCGTCATCTTCTGGTCGCTCGGAAACGAATCGTGCTATGGCGCAAACCACGAAAAAATGGCAGAATGGATAAAATCGCGCGACACCTCGCGCCTCATACACTACGAACGGGCAGTAAATGCGGGCGACCCGCCGGCAGTAGATGTTGTAAGCAGAATGTATACAGGCTATGAGGGCGTTGAAAAAGAGGGCAAAAACAGGCACAAGGACAGCCGTCCTTTCTTCCTGTGCGAATATTCCCATGCAATGGGCAACGGTCCCGGCGACCTCGGGGATTACTGGGACATAATAAACCGCTATCCGCGCCTCATAGGAGGCTGTGTATGGGAATGGGCAGACCACGCCGTAAGCGTGAGCGACGGTGAAGGCGGCTCATACAGCGTATACGGCGGATATTTCGGCGAGCACCCGAACGATTACAACTTCTGCGTTGACGGACTTGTTTTCCCCGACAGAAGCGCAAGTACGGGACTTTTAGAGCTTAAACATGTGTATCAGTATGTTTCCGTACGCGCACTTGACCTTTCGGCAGGAAAAATCAGCGTCAGAAACAACTACGATTTTATAACTCTTGCAGGACTTGATTTATACTGGACACTCAGCCGCGACGGACGCACCGTATCACAGGGACGCATTGCGCTGCCATCGGTAAAGCCCCATTCAAGCGCCGTAATAAAGCTTAAGTATGACCTTCCCGAAACATGCTCATACGGCTGCTATCTCGACCTGTCCGTGCGCACAAGCACGGATAATCTGTACAGCAAGGCAGGCTTTGAATGTGCGTTTACGCAGCTTAAAGCAGAATGTAAAAAAGCGGTCGTAGCGCAAAGTATATCCGACGGTGATTTGGTTGTGACCGAGGACAGCAAATACGCCGTAATTGAGGGTGAAAATTTCTCGTATACATTTAATAAGCATCTGGGCTTTTTCGAGAGCATTATATGCGGCGGCGTTGAGATGCTTGATGAGCCGATGACCCTCGGCATATGGCGCGCACCGACCGACAATGACAGAAACATCAAAAACACATGGACTTCACAGAGCATAAATGACAGCTATTCGACATTTGAAATTGCCCATGCAAAGACCGAAGCATATGACTCATACATAAAACACGCAGACGGAAAGCGGATAACGATAATTTCGGAAATACGCATTGCCTCGCCCGCAAGAATGCCGGCTATGAAGGGTACAATCCGGTATACCGTAAATGCATGCGGCAAAATTGATATTTTGCTGTCGGGAAAGGTTGCGGAGGAATTTGTTTATCTGCCGCGGCTCGGATTTGACATAACCATGCCCTCCGACAACAAAAATACGGCATATTTCGGTAAGGGACCGCATGAAAACTATGTTGATGAATGTAAAAGCTCATATATGGGCTATTTTGAAACGCCCGTTGAAGATTACTATGTCCCCTATATCAAGCCCCAGGAACACGGCAACCGCACAAATGTACACTATGCCGCAGTATACGACATACTCGGGCGCGGTCTGCTGTTTGAAGGAAGCGACACTTTTGAGTTTGCGGCGTCGAACTACAGCATAGACGAGCTTTGTGAGAAACAGCTTTCGCATGACCTTGAGCCGAGCGCACAGACCTTTGTGAGAATTAATTATAAGGTCAGCGGTATAGGTTCAAACAGCTGCGGTCCCGAGCTTTTGGAAAAATACCGTCTTAATGAAAAAGACATTTCCTTCTCATTCTCGCTGAAACCGATATTTCTTGATAATGCCGATTTGATTGATTTGATGTAAGCTTTTTATGTGAAATCCTCTCGGGAGGAGCTGCGGTAAAATGTTTCCGTTTTGCCTCAGCTCCTTTTTTCGTTGTATTTTTTATTTACATGTGGTATACTTGTATTCGGGAACAATTAAAGAGAAAATAATCGGAGAAGAAACATGGAAAATAAATCGCTTCATATACTGGAATTTGATAAAATTTTAAATATAATGGCAGAATTTACAAATAACGACGCCGTAAAGCAGCGCATACGCACTCTGACGCCCTCAGCAAAGCTTGACGAGGCAGTATTTTGGCAGAAACAGACGAGCGAGGCTGTTTCCATGATACTGAAATTCGGCGAGCCGGGCAGCCTCAGTGCGCCCGATGTCACCGCGTCACTCAAACGCTGTGCCATGGGGGCAATTCTGTCGCCGAAGGAGCTTTTGGCGATTGCACGCGTGCTGAGCATTACGCGCATGGCTCTGCGCTATCTCGGAAGCGCCGCGGAGGGTGATATCGAATATCTGGCAGGCGTTTGCGAAACGCTCGTTGCCGTTCGCGCACTTGAAGAGCAAATCGGCATGTGTATTCTCTCAGAGGACGAAATTGCGGACGGAGCAAGCGCCGAACTTTCATCAATACGGCGCAAAATACGCAGCAGGCGTGAAAAAATAAAAGACATGCTCGATTCAATGATTCATTCATCGCGCTATCAGAAATATTTGCAGGACCCGATTGTCACAATGCGCGGCGACAGATATGTAATTCCCGTGCGCGCCGAATACCGCGGCGAAATCGCCGGAATTGTGCACGATACGTCCTCATCGGGCGCAACGCTGTTCGTAGAACCCGCGGGCGTTGTTGAGGCAAACAACGAGATACACGCTTTGCATGCAAAGGAACAGGCGGAAATCGAGCGTATTCTTGCATCGCTGTCCGCCGAGGTATCCGAGTACAAAAACGAGATAGAATGTGACTACAGCGCCCTGTGCGAACTGGATTTTGTTTTCTGCAAGGGAAAGCTGTCAGTAAAATACGGCGCATGCGAACCGAAGCTTAACGATAGCGGCATTGTTCACTTCAAAAAAGCACGCCATCCCCTCATAGCACAAAAAAGCGTCGTTTCAAACGACATATATCTCGGCGGCGATTTTGACACGCTTGTTATAACAGGTCCGAATACGGGCGGAAAAACGGTTACACTTAAAACGATAGGTCTTTTTTCACTCATGGCCGCCTCGGGGCTTCATATTCCTGCCGGCGACAATTCACAGGCAGCGGTATTTGAAAGTGTGTGGGCAGATATAGGCGATGAACAGAGCATTGAGCAAAGTCTGTCAACCTTTTCATCGCATATGACAAACATAGTTCACATAATTAATAACATAAGCACAAACTCGCTCGCACTGTTTGACGAGCTCGGCGCCGGCACAGACCCTGTTGAAGGTGCGGCTCTTGCCGTGTCGATACTTGAATATCTGCGGCTTTCGGGCGTGACAACCGCTGCAACCACTCATTACAGCGAGCTGAAGCTTTTTGCGCTGTCTACCCCGGGCGTATGCAACGCCTCATGCGAATTTGATGTGAAAACGCTGCGCCCGACATACAAGCTGCTTATAGGCGTACCGGGAAAATCCAATGCTTTCGCAATCTCCTCACGACTCGGTCTTGACGACACGATAATATCACGCGCAAAGTCGCTTATGAGTGAGGATAACGTACGCTTTGAGGACCTGATAAGCGGTTTGCAGGAAAGCAAAAAAACAGCCGACGATGAAGCACAGAAGGCTCTCGCGCTGCGCCGTGAGGCAGACGAGCTGAAAGCAAAAATACAGGAGCAGAAAAAAACTCTCGAAAGCAAGCGTCAGAAAATGCTTGATGAGGCACGCCGCGAGGCAAGGCGCATAATTGCAGACGCAAAGGACGAAAGTTCGGATATAATAAAAGAACTCGGCGCACTGCGCAAAAATGTGCATGCGGACGGAATTGATAAAACGATTGAAAATGCGCGCACACGCCTCAGAAAAAAGGGCGACGCTCTTGACGCAAGCTTTTCGGACATTTTAAAGCCGAAAACACAGCATGATGCGCCGAAAACCGTAAAATCCGGCGATAAAGTTGAGGTTTTGTCGCTCGGACAGGTGTGCGACGTAATAAAACCGCCCGACGCCGATAAAAACGTTCAGGTTCAGGCCGGGGCTCTGAAAATTAATGTAAAGCTTTCCGATTTGCGGCTTGTGACAAAAATGCCGCCGAAAATTAAAAGCGTCAAAAAATCCGCAAAGGCTGTCGGCTGCAATGTCAGCCGTGCAAACGTTAAAACGGAGATAGATTTGCGCGGCATGACGCTTGAAGAGGCGGTTATGGACGCCGACAGATTTATTGATGACGCATATATGGCGGGGCTGAAAAATGTCAGCATAATCCACGGTAAAGGTACGGGCGTGCTCCGCAGCGGAATTTCAGATTTGCTGCGTCGCCACAAGCTCGTAAAATCCTTCAGGCTCGGCAGATACGGCGAGGGTGAGGACGGAGTTACAATCGCCGAACTGAAATAGTGCATTTATGTGCCTTTTTAATCATTTCTGTAAATAAACTGTAATATTTATTTAACCAAAGCGAAAAAAACGCTTGACTTTTTATGCATTTTGTGCTAAAATAAGCTCATAAAGTATACAGGGGTGAAAAGCGTGATTGAAAGAAATGATTTGGTACTTGTTAAAAAAAGCCTGCAAAAAAATATAGGCAGAAAGGTTCGTCTGACTTCTAAGAAAGGACGCAAATCGACAGTTGTGCGCCGCGGCACCATTGAGAGCATATACCCCAGCATTTTTACCGTCAGACTGGACAAGCTTCCCGATGATGAGGGAGAAACAAGATGTGTTTCGTACAGCTATGCCGATATACTTACAAAAACCGTCGAAATAGCTATGTACAAACAGCCGCAGCAATGCAATAAGTCATAATTCATATTTTCGTAAAACACAGACAGCAAGGACATGCAAAAAAACGCGCATAAATTTATTTATAGCTTGAAACGGCTGATTATCGGCCGTTTTTCGTTTATACAAAGCCGTATCAAAGCGGCACGGAGGTGAGAAAATGCAAACCCCTCTTGCGGACATGGTCCGTCCGAAAACGCTTGATGACGTTGTCGGACAGAAACATATTCTCGGCAAAGGCAAAATCCTATACAATCTCATACAGTCGCGAAAAGCGCCAAACATGATTTTTTACGGTCCGAGCGGCACGGGAAAAACCACCGTTGCAAACATTATTGCAAATTCGATGAATAAAAGGCTCTATAAGCTCAATGCGACAACAGCCTCCGTGAGCGACATACGTGCCATCGTAAAGGAACTTGACACGCTGTTTAACTCCGACGGTGCGCTTTTGTATCTGGACGAAATTCAGAATTTTAACAAAAAACAGCAGCAGTCGCTTCTTGAATTTATTGAAAACGGTTCGCTTACGCTCATTGCGTCAACAACGGAAAATCCGTATTTTTACATATATAATGCCATACTTTCACGCTCCAATGTGTTTGAATTCAAACCTGTTGAGCAGTCTGAAATTGTATCGGCGCTCATGCGCGGTGCAAAGGTTTTTGCGCAGAATATGGGAAATATCGAAATCGGTTTTGAGGACGGTGTACTGCCTTTTATCGCCTCGGTGAGCGGCGGCGATGTGAGAAAGTCGCTCAATACGCTTGAGGTATGTATAATGGCGTCACCGCCGCAGAAAAACGGCAGCATATCGGTTACGCTTGAGCAGGCACAGCAGGCGGCACAAAAAAAGGCAATGCGCTATGACCGCGACGGCGACAGCCACTACGACATACTGAGCGCTTTTCAAAAATCAATCCGCGGTTCCGACCCCGACGCGGCAATTCATTATCTCGCAAGGCTGCTTACCGCGGGTGATATCATATCGGCATGCAGACGCCTGCTTGTTATTGCCTCCGAGGATATCGGCATGGCATATCCGCAGGCAGCCGCAATCACAAAAGCCTGTGTCGATTCGGCTCTCCAGCTCGGTCTGCCCGAGGCACGCATTCCGCTTGCACAGGCAGTAATCCTGCTTGCCACATCGCCGAAAACAAACTCGGCAATATGTGCCATTGATGCGGCAATGCATGATATTGAGAGCATGGATGTGGGAGGTGTACCGAGTAATTTGCAGGACTCGCACTACAGCGGCGCCCAAAAGCTCGGACACGGGCAGGGATACAAATATGCGCATAATTATGAAAATAACTATGTAAAGCAGCAGTATCTTCCCGACAATATAAAAGACAAGGTCTACTATAACCCGGGCGATAACAAAAATGAGGCAGCAATCGCCGCATACTGGAAAAAGATTAAGGACAAATCGGAATAAATCATATTTTGCAATCTCACAGGGAGGTATATAAATTGGAAAAGCTTCTTATGGGCAATGAAGCCATAGCATACGGTGCTGCCGCCGCAGGCGCCGGCGTTGTATCAGGTTATCCCGGAACACCCTCGACCGAGGTTCTGGAAACCGTTGCCAAAATAAACAAAGACAAAAAGATATATGTTGAATGGTCGTCCAACGAAAAAGTCGCTCTCGAAGTTGCCGCAGGCGCCGCATATGCAGGCATGCGCAGTATGGTGACGATGAAGCAGGTGGGCTTAAATGTTGCCTCAGACCCGCTTATGAGCCTGGCTTATGTCGGTATAAAGGGCGGCATGGTGATACTTGTCGCAGATGACCCCGGTCCGCTTTCGTCACAGACGGAGCAGGACACGCGCCATTTTGCGCGGTATGCAAATCTGCCCGTGTTTGACCCGTCAACGCCCGATGAGGCATACGAGATGACAATTGCGGCATTTGAGCTTTCGGAAAAAATCGGAAAGCCCGTTTTTCTGCGTCCCACAACAAAGGTCTGTCACTCCTGTGCAACGCTGAATGTCCCCGACAGCTTCAGTGTACGCGCTGCGGAAGGGTTTGTCAAAGACCCGAAATGGGTTATATTTCCGCCGTTGGCATACAGGGCGCATGTCGAAATCGAAAAGCTTATGCTCTCGCTTTCGGAGGAGCTGTCCTCTTCGCGTTTTAATTCCTGCTGCGGCAGCGCCGAAATCGGTATTGCCGCCGGCGGTGTTTCATATACATATGTAAAAGAAATCACCGAGAGGTTTAATCTTGATTTTCGCATATTAAAAATCGGCATAACAAATCCTTTCCCCGAAAAACTCGCAAAAGAATTTATAAGCGGATTAAAACGCGTAATTGTTTTTGAAGAGCTTGACCCCGTAATTGAGGAGGGGCTGATTGAAACCGCATACAAAAACGGCATACCGGTTGAAATTTTGGGCAAAAAGAGCGGTGATACCCCTTGTGCCGGCGAATTTACATATGAAACTGTAAAAAGCGGTATTGAAAAAATTTCGAACATTGCCCTCGGAGAGGAGGAGCGCAGGCTCACTCCGCCCCCGCTCCCCGTCAGAAACCCCGTACTGTGTGCCGGCTGTCCGCACAGGGCTTCGTTTTATGCGGTAAAGCGCGCCATGAAAGGTCAAAAGGCAGTATTTACCGGCGACATCGGCTGCTATACACTAGGAAATGCAAAGCCGCTCGAAATGACCGACACATGCCTTTGTATGGGCGCCGGAATAACTGTCGCGCAGGGACTGCACCGTGCCGAACCCGATACGGCGCATATTGCCTTTGTAGGCGACTCAACATTTTTCCATACGGGCATACCGGGCATTGTGAATGCGATATATAACAGAACTGATATAACCGTTGTAATTTTGGACAATTACACAACCGCCATGACAGGTCATCAGCCCCACCCCGGCATCGGCAAAACCATGATGGGCGAAAATCACGGCAAAATCGACATATACAGTGTTGTAAAGGCGCTCGGTGTAAGCTATGCTGCAAAAGCAAACCCGTTTGAGCTTGAAAAAGCCGAAAGCATTATAAAAGAGGCGGTACAGACAAAAGGCGTCAGCGTTGTCATATTTGAGTCGCCGTGCATAGCTCTTGTGAAACCGGCACAAAAAGTCACCATAAGCAGCGAAAAATGCCGTGCATGCAGAAAATGCATAAACGAAATCGGCTGTCCGGCGCTTTTTGTCGGCGATGACGGCAAAGTGTTTGCGGAAGCCTCGCTATGCACAGGCTGCGGACTTTGCATGGACATATGCCCGTTTGACGCGATAGGAGGTGAGGCTCTGTGAGATACGATGTATTAATCGCAGGCGTTGGCGGTCAGGGCACAATCCTTGCCTCACGCATACTTGCGGCAGCTTCCATACTGCGCGGCGAATTTGCAAGAACAGGCGAAACAATCGGCATGAGCCAGCGCGGCGGCTGTGTTGTCAGCAATGTGCGTCTTGACGGCAAAGACGTGAGTCCGTACATACCACAGGCACAATCCGATTTACTTCTCGGATTTGAACTTGCAGAGGCTGCGCGAAATATGCCGCGGCTCAAATGTGACGGCAGCGCTGTTGTGAACACACAGGTTATAAAGCCCGTGTCGCTGTCACTCGGTATAGGCGGCTATGATACGGACGAAATATGTAAATATATTACATCAAACTGTAAAAAAACGGTCTTTGTTGACGGATATGCGCTTGCAAACAAAGCAGGCTCGCCGAAAGCCGTAAATATCGTTCTTCTCGGCGCTGCATGCGGCGCGGATTTGCTCCCGTTTAACCGTGAAGAGCTTACTGCCGCAATAAAAAACGGTGTTGCGCCGAAGTTTGTTGATATGAACCTTTGCGCATTCGGATACGGTTTTGACGCAGGGAAAAACCATGACAGATAGTTTTTATCCGCATTTATACTTATCGAAAATTATGAAAGCGTTTTGCCTTATGTTTTATGGGCAAAACGCTTTTTTACGACATAAAACCGCAGCAGCAATAACCTATATGCAGTCATGTTAATATTGTACAAATTTTTGAAAATATTTTACCCTTGTTTACAGTCTTTATATATTGTATAATTAAATCATAATATATGAACGTTTTTTTGTTAACTTTTTATCAAAAAGGAGTGTGGAAAAATGAGTTTCAAAAAAGCAATAAGTATTTTTCTTACAATCTGCATGCTTATGGCAGCAGCGCCCGTGACATCATTTGCAAAAATCAATCAGAAAGCAAAAAGCTTTGATATGACGGGCGACAGTATTTTGATTGAGGCCGAAAAGGTAACCCTGAAGGAATCGCAGGGCATGAGCGTTGAAAGGTCAAAACTCGCCTCAGGTTCAAAGTACCTGCTTTCCGTAAAGGACTGGAGAAAGGAAGATTTTGCACAGCAGAATGCGGCAGCAGAGTTCTTCTTTGTGCCGAAAAGCGAAGGTACATATAATGTATGGATAAGATATGCCGCAAACGGCGACGGCGCAGACTCGATATTTATTTCCGCAAACGGTTCGGACTTTGCACAGGCGCCCGGTACAAAAAACACCGGCGACAGCGACATTTATGCATGGGCGAAGGTACATACAACACCTGCGCTCAAAGCGGGTGAAAAGTACAATATCGGCTTTCTGCCCCGTGAGAAAGATTTTTGTCTTGACCAGATTATTGTAACAAAAACTGACACAACCCCCATCGGGCTTGTGAAAGATGTAAACGAAATGGCAAACGGCGAAGTTCCCGCGCCCGCCCCCGGTGAAGGTATTAACGAAAAGGCAGCAGTATTTGAACTGAACAACGGAAGTGTGTTCTTTGAAATTGAAAAATCAACAATTGACGACTCAAAGGGAATGGCTGTTACCGATAACAAAAATGCGTCGGGCAAAAAGCTCCTGCAATCTGTACAAAGAAATCAGTCAAGCGCCCCGTCCCCAAATGAACGCGGTGCGGCAGAGTTTTACTTTATGCCAGATGAAAATGCCGTGTATTATGTGTGGGGACGCTACAGCGCCCCGAACGACGGAGCAGACTCGATATTTATTTCCGCAAACGGCAGCGCATATACGCAGGCGCCCGGCACAAAAGCAACCGGCAGTGCGGATGCTTTTGCATGGAGCAAGCTTCTGACAACTTCGACTCTCAACGCGGGCGAAAAATACAACGTGCGTTTTCTGCCGCGCGAAGCTAACTTCGGGCTTGACCAAATCGTTGTCACACGCTCAAAGCGCTTTGTTCCGTCAGCAGACAGCATAATCACCGAAAACCCCGATGCGAACGCACTTTATATTATCCCCGTTGATACAACAAGGTATCCGGCGCCCACTATCACGCCTCCTCCGCAGCACCCGAGGCTGATGTTTAAATCGGAGGATATTCCGACGATAAAAGCAAACATGGAAAAAAGTCAGAATGAATTTGCGGCGTCTGAGTTCAGAAGATTTGTGTCTGTGGATACAAACAAAGGTATTCTCAAATCAAGAACGGACGGCAAAGAAAACTATGATAACAAAATTCTCGCCGCACTTGAGGCGCGTGCATTTGACTATGTGATAAACGGCAACGAGCAATCCGGACGCGAGGCTGTTGAAGGCATAAAAAATTACCTTAACACAATCGACTTCGGCGACACTCTCTCTGTTTTATACAGAAAACAAGGCTACTGTATATTTATTGCCGCAGAGGTCTATGACTGGTGCTATCCCCTTCTGAGCGCTGATGACAAAAAAGAAATAGTTGCATTGTGCCAGCTTATAGCGTCAGATATGGAAATCGGCTGGCCTCCCGTAAAGCAGGGCGCAGTTTCGGGTCACGGTTCGGAATTGCAGCTTTCGCGCGACCTTTTATCATTGGCGATTGCGGCATATGATGAATACCCCGACATGTATCAGATGATAGCCGGCAGACTTTTGTCCGAATATGTTGAGCCTCGTGAGTTCTACGAAAAATCCGGAACATGGCACCAGGGTGTAACTTATAACTCTCTGAGAGTATCTTCGGGAATATGGTTTAATTATCTGTTCAAAGTTTTGTGCGGCTCCGATGTGCTCAGCATTGACCAGAGCAAGCTGCTGTATCAGCCCCTTTTGTATATGCACCGTCCCGACGGTCAGCTTTTGCGCGAAGGCGACGTTATGGAAAATATCGGCAAAGGCGTATATTGGTCAGGAGGAATTTTCGGCGCATACTGGAGTTCAAGCAAAATGACGGGCGGCGACCCTTATATGAAGCGCGAGGTTATGCGCATGAACCCCTCGTGGACATTTGCGTCAGAGGGCGGTTATGAGGCTATAAGTTCAGTAATGTTTCTTATTACAAACGACCCCGACCTTGAGCCGCGCTCTCTTGAAGAGCTCCCGAAAACGGCATACTACGGCTCGCCTTACGGCGGCATGGTTGCACGCACAGGCTGGAACGACGGCTACGACTCGCCCGATGTTATCGCTTTCATGAAAATAGGCGAGGTATACGGAGCAAACCATAACCACCTCGACTCGGGCAACTTCCAGATTTACTACAAGGGCATACTTGCATCGGAATCAGGTTCATATATGGCATACGGTCAGCCTTATGACTATACACAGCACAAAGCAACAATTGCGCACAACTCGCTGCTTATATATGACCCCGACGAAACCATGTCAAAATCCGGTGCGCAGAACAGAGGCGGTCAGAGAGGTCCGTCAAACGAATATAACACATACGATGAATGGATTAACGGAAAATTTGATACAAAATTCGGCACGGTTCTGGCTCATGAGTACGGCCCCGACCCGATTACGCCGGCGTACAGCTACATAAAAGGCGACATTACAAATGCATATTCGGATAAAGTAAGCGAGGTTCTGCGCGCAATGCTGTTTATGCCGACAGACAACTCCGAATATCCGGCAGTATTCTTCACAATGGACAAAATCACTTCATCAAACAAAAATTTTGACAAATACTGGATTATGCATTCTCAGCAGCAGCCCGAAATAAACGGAAACATCTCCGTTATAAAGCGTGACACGGAAGGCTACAACGGCATGCTCGTAAATCAGACGCTCTATCCGTCAAATGCAACTGTAACCGCTGTCGGCGGAGAAGGACACGAGAACGAATTTAACGGTGTAGCGCTTCCCGACCCGTCGCGTTTCGGCAAAACCTCCTGTGAGGAAATTTCGACATGGCGCATAGACGTGCGTCCGAGCGTAAAAACCGAAACGGACTACTTCTTAAACGCTATGTATGTGGGTGATGCCGACAAAAATCTGCCCATACAAAACGCAGAGCTTATCGAAACAGATTCCATGCTCGGGGCAAAGCTTTTGGGCAGAGTTGCAATGTTTGCAAAAGACGCGCCAAAGCTCACAAGCCAGACATTTACCGTAAACGGTGATGACAGTGCACTTTCATTTGTAATCACAGGTCTTGATAAGGGCAGTTATGATGTGAGTGTAAACGGCTCATCTCTTACATCGCAGATTGCAACCGAAGAAGGCGGCGCAATATACTTCACGGGTCCTGCCGGCAAATACACAATCAGCCGCACAGACGAAAATGCGTCGCGTGAGCCGCAGACCGTAAATACTCCCGAGTATGAAACTCCCATAAAAATCCGTGTGGGAACAAAATACATATATTCGGACGTAAACCCCGTAATTGTAAATGACAGAACATTGCTTCCGCTGCGCGCACTGTTTGAAAACATAGGCGCAGAGGTGAGCTATGACGGCGAAACAAGCTCGGCAACGGCAACAAACGGTGTTACAACAGTTACCGTAACGGAAGGCTCCGACACCGCATATGTTAACGGTGAGGCTGTAAAACTTGATGTCGGCGCAATGATAGTAAACGACCGCTTTATGGTTCCCGTACGCTTTGTTTCGGAATCGATGGGACTCGGCGTCACCTGGAACGAAAAGAGTCAGATAGTTGAAATACTGGGCGTGCCCGATACATCGCTGCTTGAATCGTACGGCATACCGAAAAAGATTGCAAAGACTGAGGCCGTTACATGCTCGGGCTTTATCGACGGTTCAACGCTCAGCGAGCCCATGCTTGCAAACAACGCCGTTGACCTTAACCCCTCAACACTGTGGGCAGAGGAAGGCGACGGCAGATATGTGCTTGTAACGCTTGCAAAAGAATACACATTAAATGCATTTGCAATAATGTTTAATAACGCGGCACAGCGTACAGAAAGATTCTCCCTTGCCGTATCGACAGACAACGAGAACTGGACAACGGTCATAGACCATGGCTCAAGTGACGGAAAAACCGAGGATTTCCAGACCTTTGCGTTTAATCCCGCAAAGGCGAAATATGTGAAGTATATCGGTCACTGCAACTCCGTCAACGGCTGGAATGCAATAAAAGAAATCGTTTTCATTCCTGCCGAATAACATTACCAACAATTTACTCTATTAAGAAAGCGGCTTCTCCCAACGCTCATGCCGGCGGAGACGCCGCTTTCTTAGTTTTTGTTTTTTATTTATACATCAAAAAAGGGACCGCCATACGGCAGCCCCCCGTCAAACTTTTTTATTGCTCCAAAATGCTTTCCATCACATTTCGTATGCCTTCTTTTTTGCAGCGCTCAATTATATCATCAACCCTATTTGCAAGTCCGCCCATTCTGCTCAAATCGCAGCCCCATAAATTTTTATCCGCAAGTACTGTATCTGTATCGTTTTCCTTTATAAATGAAATCACCTTCGCATCGTCCGAAGCGCTTTCGCCGCGGCAAAACATGATAAGCGCCGCCAGCGAAAACGTCAGCACGGGCGGAAGTGCGGCATTTTTGTCATAATACGAAACAAACGACGGCACAATACGCTCACGGTATTTTGCAGATGAGTTTAAGCATATATCAAGCAGCCTGTGTTTTATATACGGATTTTTGAAACGTTCAAGCACACTTTTTGCATAATCGGAAAGCTCTTCATTGCTCAGTGCGTCCGTTGATGGTATAATTTCCTCAAAAAGCCCCTTCTTTATATATCTTTCAAACACATCGTCATTCATCATATCGAGCACGGTTTCAAACCCGCACATATGAGCCGCCATAACGCTCATGGTATGAGCGCCGTTCAGTATGCGCACCTTGCGGATTTTATACGGCATATAATCATCGGTAAAAATTACGTTGCAGCCGTATTTGTCAAGCGGCAGCAAGCCCTTTTTATCCCCCATGCCTTCTATTACCCACAGGTGGTACGGCTCCGCCTCAACCATCAGCTCGTCTTTATAGCCGAGTTTTTCCTCCCATTGTGCCGCGTCTGCCTTCGGATAACCCGTCACAATCCTGTCAACAAGCGTATTTGTGAAAACGCAGCAGTTTTTGACCCATTCTTTAAACCCGTCATCAAGCCTCCATAAATCAGCATACTTCATCACGCACTCTTTAAGCCTGTCGCCGTTCCTGTCAATAAGCTCACACGGCAGAAAAACAAGCCCTGCGTCGGGCGATGCGTCAAAATATCTGTACCGCTCAAGCAAAAACCGTGTCACCTTGCCCGGAAACGATGACGGCGGTTCGTCAAGCGGCGAATCGTTTTCATCAAACACAATCCCCGCCTCCGTCGTGTTTGAAAACACAAGCTTTAACTCCTCAAAGCGTGCCAGCGCAATAAACCGGCAAAATCGCATATACGGATTTATCGCGCGGCTTATGCATTTGTTTTTCTTTATCTCTTCAAACACCTTGCCGTCTTTTATGCCGCGCAGTATCGTTGTGTACTCTCCGCGCTGCTCGTTTATCTTTTCGCATGAACCGCCCGCGCGCGGTTTTACAACAACCACAGCGCTGTCATAGTCAGCCTTTTCATTAAGTTCGTTTACAAAATAATCTGCAAATCCGCGCAGAAAGTTTCCCTCGCCGAACTGCAATATACGTTCCTCCAAAAATACCGCTCCTCTCACCTGATGTATGTCTGTAATCTTTTTATCAATTCTTTCTTAATAATTATAGGATAACTGTTTCTGCATTTTGTGTCAACACATTTACAAACAATATTTGCCCAAATCTTCAATTTTTGATTATGTTTTCTGCCATTAAGCTGTGTTTTGAGCTTTCGGCGCCGATTTAGCTTGCACAGGTAGCTTTTTTGTAGTAAAATAGTATAAAATAACCGATTATAACTTTTTTAAGGAATGAGGAATATGAAGGAAAACATAATACCGCGCATTGCAGCTATACATGACCTGTCGGGCTTCGGACGCTGCTCTTTGTCCGTAATAATACCCACACTGTCCGCTATGGGCATGCAGGTCTGTCCTCTGCCGACCGCCGTTCTGTCAACGCACACGGGGGGCTTTGAAGGGTATACCTTCGTTGACCTTACAGATACGATGACCGATTATTATAACCACTGGAGGTCACTCGGGATAAGCTTTGACTGCATATATTCCGGTTTTCTCGGCTCATGCAGACAGATTGATATAATAATGGCTTTTGCAGACGATTTTGCAAAGGACAATACGCTTGTTGTTGTAGACCCTGTTTTTGCCGATGGCGGAAAGCTCTATGACACATTTACGCATGATTTTATACCTCATATGAAACGGCTCGTATCGCGTGCGCACATCATTACGCCGAATATAACCGAAGCGTCTTTTCTTCTCGGAAATGTGCAAAAAGATGTGTACACACGCGATGAAGTAAAGGACATGCTGCTCCGTCTTTCGGAGCTTGGTCCCGAAACCGCGGTTATCACAAGCATGTCGATGCCCGATATGAAAAACTGTGTCACGGCATACAGCAGAAATGACGGCAGATTTTGGCGCATTATGTGCGACTATGTGCCGGCAGAATACCCCGGTACCGGCGACATATTCACAAGCGTGCTCACGGGCGCGCTGCTTGAAGGCGACAGCCTTCCCGTGGCAATCGACCGTGCGGTGCAGTTTGTTTCAATGGCGATAAGGACAACTTTCGGCTACAATACCCCGCAGCGTGAGGGCGTTATACTTGAGCGTGTTTTGCACACTCTTTCAAAAACCCCCGACTGCATAAGGTATGAGCTGATTTAAATATATAATAAAATTTATCATGGGATGTGATATCATGAAATTTTCGACAAAAAAACTGGTACTCTGTGCACTTATGGCAGCGCTGTGCTGCGTGGCAACGATGGTTATACGTATACCCACACCCACAAACGGATACGTTAATCTCGGCGACTGCATAGTGCTTTTGTCAGGCTTTGTCCTCGGTCCCGTATACGGCGCTGTTGCAGGCGGTATCGGCTCTGCGCTTGCCGACCTGTTCTCGGGCTACATATCGTACGGGCTCCCCACTTTTATAATCAAAGCCCTTATGGCGCTGAGTGCGGCTTACATATATATTCTGATGAAGAAAAAGTTTATGGGTACGGTTGTCGGTGCAATCGCTGCCGAAATTATAATGATTGCTGGATATTTTCTGTGTGAGGCAACATTTTTCGGCTATGGGCTCGGCGCAGTTGCAAGTGTGCCCGGCAATGCAATGCAGGGACTTTTCGGAATTGTATTTTCCTGCATAATTATGGCAATATTTAAAAGTAACAAGTCCATAAGCAATTCAATCGACAATCTTATGGGCAAATAAAAACGAGTATAATAAAAAAGCAAGGACGGAATTAATATGTCTGTGATTTATCTTTGTACGGGACTTTTTGCGGTTCTGTTCATACTGATGTACTATTCTTCAATAATACCGGCGATATCAAAAATACCGTCAGCATCAAAAATACCGGTTTCTGCCGTATCGGCACAGCACAAAAAGAATTTGTATCTTTTTGTGCTGCTTATAATTGCCGCACTCGCGCTGCGCTTTGGCGTCGCATATTCGGTCGATGGACATACAACCGATATTTCCTGCTTTAAAGGCTGGGCAACGATGGCATACGAAGGCGGACTGCAAAACTTTTATGCCTCCGAAACCTTCACCGACTATCCGCCCGGGTACATGTATGTGCTGTGGCTTATCGGCGCTGTAAAGTCTGTTTTTAACATTGCCCACGAGTCCGCTGTATATACAGCGCTTATAAAATCTCCGGCAATCATATGTGATATTCTGACAGGCATATTCATATATAAACTGCTCGAAAAACGCACAAACTCCGTGCTTGCCGTAAATCTGTCGTTTTTATACCTTATAAATCCGGCAGTAGTTGTAAATTCAAGCGCATGGGGACAGGTTGACAGCGTATTTACGCTTTTTGTTGTGCTGTTTATATACTGCGTGTGTGAAAAAAAGATTTTACCGGCATGCATATTTTACACGGTAGGCTTTATTATAAAGCCGCAGACAATCATCTTCACGCCCGTCCTTCTTTTGTACCTTTATAAGGCGCTGTTTGCTGAGAAAGATGAGGGCGCAAAAAATCTGAAACAGTTTGCTCTGAGTGTTGGCGTATGTGCGATGATACTGATTTTGCTCATACTGCCGTTTACGCGGAATTTTGATTTCAGACCCGTTATAGAACAATATATATCGACTCTTGCGTCATATCCGTATGCGTCGGTTAATGCATTTAACATGTTCGCGCTTTTCGGCGGAATATGGCGCAATGCAAACGAGCCGTTTCTCCTTCTGTCATACTCCGTATGGTCATATATATTCATTATAGGCATAGTTTTGTCATGTGTATATGTTTATATAAAGCAGAAGGGCGAAACAAACATGTTCCTTCTCGGCGCATTCATAATTACGGCAATGTTTACGCTTGCCGCAAAAATGCATGAACGCTATGTATTTCCGGCTCTGGCGCTTTTGATTTGTGCTTTTGCATATCAGAAGGACAAAAGAATTCTTCTGTCCTTCTGCATGCTCAGTATCGGACAGTTTTTAAATACGGCAGCCATGCTGTACGAAAACATCGAGCGCGGCTCGACAGCTCCGCCCGACGGCGCATTTGTGCCGATTGTATGCCTTATAAATATAGCTACATTTATCTATCTGGCATATATCACCTTCGGCAGCAAAACACATGCCGCCTCCGAAACGACAGCCGATATAAAGCCGAATTCTTTCTCCAAAAATAAAAAACCGGCAGTATCAAAGCCGCGCAAAGCATTTTCAATAATGCGTTCGGCAGATAAAGCAAAACTCACGCGCGCCGACGCAATTATCATGATTGCGGTAACGCTTGTATACAGCGCAGTTGCCTTTGTAAACCTGGGCGACATGAAAGCTCCTTACACAAAATGGGACAGCATGTATGAGGGCGACGGTTTTTATGCCGAATTTTCGCCTGCCGTACAGATAGACAGCATACGCTGGTTTACAGGCTCATACGAGGAAAGAAACGTCAGCGTTACAATTACCGATGAAAACGGTTTGCAATCGTCCGACACCATAAGCCTCGGCTCGGTTTTCTGCTGGCATGACTATGCGGTAAACGCCTCCGTAAGCTCGGTTAAAGTCGAAACGACGCAGTATGATACATCAATAATGGAAATTGCGTTTATATCGGGCGGCGAAAAGCTAAAACCGACATCTCTCACGCCGATAGGCAACGACTGCGGCACGGACGCTCTTATGGACGAGCAGGACGCCGTTGTGCCGTATTTCTCCTATATGAACGGCACATATTTTGATGAGATATATCATGCCAGAACGGCATATGAGTTTATAAACGGGCTCACGCCGTACGAAAACACACATCCGCCTCTCGGAAAGCTTTTTATAGCTCTCGGAGTGCTGATTTTCGGCATGAATCCCTTCGGCTGGCGTATAATCGGTACACTTTTCGGAATTGCCATGCTGCCGTGCATTTATCTGTTTGCAAAAAAGATGTTCAAAAGTACGCCCGTGTCATTTGCCGTCATAGTCCTGTTTGCCTCGGACTTCATGCATTTCACACAGACGCGTATTGCGACAATTGATGTATATATTACGTTTTTTATCATACTGATGTATTATTTCATGTATGATTACACCAAGAAAAGCTTTTATGATACTCCGTTTAAAAAGACGCTTATACCGCTTGCGCTGAGCGGATTGTGCATGGGACTGGGCATTGCGTCAAAATGGACGGGCATATATGCCGGACTGGGACTTGCGGTAATTTTCTTTATAACTCTCGGTCGACGCATTTATGAATATAAAAAGGTTATGTCGGACCGCAATTCTCCGAAAGAGCTTATCTGTGCGGTTGCGCCGTGCAAAAAATACTGCACGCTCACGCTCCTGTGGTGCATAGTGTTCTTCGTAATAATGCCGGCGCTGATATATGTTCTTTCATATATCCCCTATCTGCGCGCACCGGGCATGGAGGGATTTAAGAGCATAATCGACAACCAGACGTCAATGTTTTCATATCATTCGCGTCTGACCGACTCGCACCCGTTCTCCTCCTTCTGGTACGAATGGCCCATTATTGCGCGCCCCATATGGTATTATTCGGCAGATGTGTCAGATACGGTAAAAATGAGCATTTCCTCCTTCGGAAATCCGTTCGTATGGTGGCTCGGTATCGGCGCGTTCGTATGGTGCATATATAAATTCCTGCGCTGCCGCAGCAAAACGGCTCTGTTTTTGATTATCGGGTATCTTGCGCAGTATCTGCCATGGGTCGGCGTGACGCGCGTTGTGTTCATATATCACTATTTTACCTGCGTTCCGTTTGTTGTTCTTATGCTCGGATACGTTGTAAACGACATCTTTGCAAAAAATCCGTATAAAGGGCTTACGCTGCACGAAAACGGGGCGGCTGTCGGCGTATTTGCTTACTGTGCGCTGTGCGTGCTGGCATTTGCCGCATTTTATCCCGTTCTTTCAGGATTTGCCGCAGATGTATCATATCTCACATCGCTGCAATGGTTTGACAGCTGGATATTCACAGCCGGAGCATAATATGAAAACAGTATGATTAAAATTTAACCTATACGGGAGATTTAAAAGTATGATAAAATACAGTGTTATAGTACCGCTGTTTAATGAAGAGGCGGTCGTATGCGAAACACATAAACGATTGTCGGCTGTAATGAACCAAACCGACGGCGAATACGAAATAATTTTTGTAAATGACGGCAGCCGCGACTCCACGGAAACCCTTGTAAAGCAGATAATGCAAAATGACAGCCATGTTTGCCTTATAAATTTCTCGCGCAACTTCGGTCATCAGACGGCTATCAGCGCCGGTATGGACAATGCGCGCGGACAGGCAATAGTTGTTATTGATGCGGATTTGCAGGATCCTCCGGAGGTAATTTTGGAAATGATTGCACGCTGGAAGGAGGGCTATGACGTTGTATACGGCAAGCGCAGTGTACGCGAAGGTGAAACCGTATTCAAAAAAGCCACGGCGAAGATTTTTTACCGTTTTCTTGCTTCTCTTACGGATATTGACATACCGACCGACACGGGCGATTTTCGTCTGATTGACCGCAAAGTATGCGACGCCATGAAAACGCTCAAAGAGAAAAACCGCTATATCCGCGGTCTTGTCAGCTGGCTCGGCTTTAAGCAGACAAGCGTGCCATATGTACGCAAAGAGCGTTTTGCCGGAGAAACAAAATATCCGCTGAAAAAAATGCTCAGCTTTGCCGGCGATGCAGTGACTTCATTTTCGGACAAACCGCTCAAAATTGCGGGATATGCGGGCTATCTGCTCTCGTTTATCAGCTTCATATATCTGCTCTATGTCGTAATCCGAAAAATTACCGTCGGCGATTTCGGAGAAGGCTGGGCATCAATCGTTGCAATAAACCTGTTTTTTAACGGCGTTATACTCATAGTACTCGGAATTATGGGCGAGTATATCGGAAGAATATATGACGAATGTAAGAACAGACCTCTGTATGTAATTGCCGAAAAACTCGGTTTTGACGATGACAGTGATAACGAAAAAAAGATTAATTCATAATTATTTTTTCCGTCATGTTTACATTTCGCATGTTTCGGGTATATATATAGTAACTGAAATGATTTTTTGCATTTTAATATGGCAGCAACATAAGATTAAATAAATCAGAAAAGCACATTGGCGAAAATTTCCCGTAAAAACGGGTTTTAATAAAGGAGTTGATTGTTTTATGATGAATTTTATCATTACAGGCAGAAAGGTTGACGTTACGGACGGACTTCGCGACAGAATTCACAAACGCCTCGGAAAGCTTGAAAAGTATTTCAAAGATGACCCCGATGTGCGTGTAACGCTCAGCGTTTCAAAAGACAGACACACCATTGAAGTTACAATCTTCTCAACGGGCGTTATATACCGTGCCGAAGAAACAAACACGGATATGTACGCAGCTATTGATACCGTTGTCGACGTAATTGAGCGTCAGATGAGAAGGCATAAGACGCACCTCGAAAAGAAGCTGAGGAAGGAAGCTTTTGATATTCCTTATGCTGCGCCCGATGTTTCCGAGCCTGACATAGCGGAGGAGAAAGAATTTAAAGTCGTAAAGGTCAAAAAGTTTGCGTTTAAGCCTATGAGCGTTGAAGAGGCAATATTGCAGATGAATTTGCTCGGTCATGAATTTTTCGTTTTTGATAACTCGGAAAATGACGCCATAAGCATTGTATATAAAAGAAAAGACGGAAATTACGCTTTAATTGAGCGTGACGAATAAAGCAAAAATTTAATTTACTTTTTAAAAAAGGCGCAGCCCGAAAAGCTGCGTCTTTATATATTGCATTATATTTTTGTGTCGTAATTTATGTTACATTTAAAACTCTGCCAAAAAACTCTACTTTTGCAGTTCCTTTACACAGTTGGAGCAAATATTTTTTCCCTTGAATACAAAAATGTCTTTATCTCCCCCGCAGAAAGTACAGCAAGGCTCATATTTTTTCAAAACAATCGAATTATCGTCAACATAAATCTCAAGCTCGTCCTTCTCCGCAATATCAAGCGTACGGCGCAGCTCAATAGGAATAACAACTCTTCCCAGTTCATCAACCTTTCTGACAATTCCCGTAGACTTCATCAAAAAACACTCCTCTCTGTAATACGCACGCCGATACAAATTATACACACTCTTACGCGTGTTTTTCTGTACCAAAAAACCTGTGGAAGAAAAAAACTTCTTCTTATATTGTAGCACAAAACATTTTACCAGTCAACATGTAATTTCTTTATATGCAATATAAATAGTTTCTTCCTGCATAACATATGCACCGTCATTTTTGCGAATATACCGCATACAAAAATGTTTTTTTCGTCCAAAACGCTTTATTTTTGCGCTTGCTCTTGACTTTTTGCTCATTTTTATATAGACTAATAGGGAGATATTTTTGTACATCTGTAAACATACGTATATATTTTATTTATATTTCCAATAAAACTTCATAACAAATGAATTCGGAGGTTGATTTAATTGAAAAACACAGAAAAAACGATGGAAAAAATTGTTGCCCTTTGTAAAAGCAGAGGCTTTGTATATCCCGGCTCGGAAATATACGGTGGTCTTGCAAACTCATGGGACTACGGTCCGCTCGGCGTAGAATTTAAAAATAACGTTAAGCGCGCATGGTGGAAGAAATTTATACAGGAATCGCCTTACAATGTGGGTCTTGACGCAGCAATCATCATGAATCCGCGCACATGGGTTGCTTCGGGTCATGTCGGCGGCTTTTCCGACCCGCTTATGGACTGCAAGGAATGTAAGGCACGTTTCCGCGCAGACCAGCTTATTGAGGACTTTATGAAATCAAAGGGCGAAACTATCTCCGTTGACGGCTGGAGCAACGAAAAAATGCTCGAGTTTATAAAAGAAAACAACGTTGTATGCCCCGAATGCGGCAAAGCAAATTTCACCGATATCCGTAAATTCAACCTTATGTTCAAAACCTTCCAGGGTGTTACGGAAGATGCTCAATCGGAGCTTTTCCTGCGTCCCGAAACGGCACAGGGCATATTTGTAAACTTTAAAAACGTACAGCGTACATCGCGCAAAAAAATTCCGTTCGGCATAGGTCAGGTGGGCAAATCGTTCAGAAACGAAATCACGCCCGGAAACTTTGTGTTCAGAACACGCGAGTTTGAGCAGATGGAGCTTGAGTTCTTCTGCAAGCCCGGCACAGACCTTGAATGGTTCGCATACTGGAAAAAGTACTGCATGGACTTCTTAATGAGCCTCGGTCTGCGTGAGGAAAATATCCGCTTCCGTGACCATTCAAAAGAAGAACTTTCGCACTATTCAAACGCAACAACCGACATAGAATTTGTATTCCCGTTCGGCTGGGGCGAGCTTTGGGGCATAGCTGACAGAACAGACTTCGACTTAAAACAGCATTCGTCACATTCGGGCGAGTCTATGGAATATCTTGACCCGACAACAAACGAGAAATATGTGCCCTACTGCATAGAGCCGTCGCTCGGTGCAGACCGTGTGGCTCTGGCATTTTTGGTTGACGCATATGACGAAGAAAAGCTCGAGGGCGATGATATGCGTGTGGTTCTGCATTTGCACCCCGCACTTGCACCGATAAAAGCGGCAATTCTTCCCCTTTCAAAAAAACTTTCCGATAAAGCAGGCGAAATTTTCACAATGCTTTCAAAGAAGTTCCGTGTTGAGTTTGATGAAACGGGTTCAATCGGCAAACGCTACCGCAGACAGGACGAAATCGGTACTCCGTTCTGCATCACATACGACTTCGACAGCGAAAACGACGGCTGCGTAACGGTTCGTGAGCGTGACAGCATGGAGCAGATTCGTATGCCTATAACAGAGCTTGAGAAGTATCTTGAGGAAAAAACAGCGTTCTGATTTTTTCCTGACATGGAGCTTAATACCGACTGAAATTTAATAAATTTTTGAGCAAGCCGGATGGTCGCGGGCAAACCGCCGTGAGGCGTTGTCTGAGGAAAGTCCGGGCTTCACAGGGCAATGGTGCCGGATAACGTCCGGCGGAGGCGACTCCAGGGATAGTGCAACAGAAATAAACCGCCTGTCTTTGTATAGGTAAGGATGGAAAGGCGAGGTAAGAGCTCACCGGCGCTATGGCGACTTAGCGGCCATGTAAACCCCACCTGAAGCAACACCACACCGAATATTTCGGGAAGAAATTAAGCCTGCCCGGCGCTTCTTCATGTAGGTGGCATAAATCATATGGTAACTTATGATGCAGATAGATGACCATTTAAGACAGAACCCGGCTTACAGACTTGCTCTTTTAATTTAAACAAAACCCCGAATTAATAAGGTTGTCATAAGGACGCCTTTGTTACTCGGGAATATTGGCGGACAGATGATGTGTATGCATTGCCTGTCCGTTAGTTTTTTTATAAGCCGTATCCCGTTCTGTTATGTTGATGATTAGCCTTATCAACGAAAAACAACCGCCTGTTTTTCAGCATAAGTACTGACACATATTGCGTAAGTACAGCCCACAGAGTTTTAAAGCTCTGTGGCTGTGTTCTCTAAATCAGTTGCTTTTTGAAAGTGTCCTTATACAATCCTGCTTTTAGTGGATTTTTATTTGATAATATACAAACCGCACTTACGAAACTGCGCCTTCTTTTATAAGTATGTCTCTTACGTTATCCTTGTCGGGAATTATCCCCGAAGAGGCAATCGCCGCTGCAGTTCCTGCCGCTTGCCCCGTCATAAGGCATGTACCTTGAACTCTTGAGGACGAATGTGCCACATGGTCGGCGCTTATGCACCTGCCTGCGGCAAACAGGTTATTAATCTTCTCGGACATAAGGCATCTCAGCGGAATTTCGTAGTAATCACCCTTTATCCTGCCCCCTATTGCCCCGCTTGAGCTGCCGCCCGGGTTATGTATATCTATAATATAACTGCCGCGCGCAACCGCATCATCAAATCGTTTGCATTCTATTACATCGGCTGCCGACAGAGTATATTTACCTGTCATTCTGCGGCTTTCACGCACTCCGAGCGTAGAGGCTGATTCTAAAAGATATGAATTTTCAAAACCAGGGATATAGCGTCTTAAGAAATCAATAATGTTGATTATCTGCATTTGTGCCAGATACTCTCCCCTATTTAAGCTCTGCGCATCTGAACCGTCAATATTTATAACTCTGCTCATATTTACCGCAACAGTATCCGGTATTGAACCGTACGTCACCAGAACCCTGCCCTGAGGCATAGGCAGACGCTCGCCGCAGGGTTCAAATCCGCACGAGTTGTAATACGGCAGTTTTTCAAATTCTTCTCTGTCAACATTCATATTTTCATACGTGAGCGCCTTATTGTTAAACATCATAGCCTTTTCGGCATCAACTCCGCCCATTCGGAAAAATATTGATACAGGCTGAAGTCTGCCCCTCACACCATGACTTTTTTTTCCGTGTTCGTCTTTTTTGAGCAATGTGTCCACATGGCTTTTTGCAAGTCCCTCATCGGCAAGCTGCTTATATGCCTCCTCCTCGGCTCCCAGCTTATACGGCGCACCGCTTATATATACAAGGTCGGCATCTCCCGTACAATCAACAAACGCTTTTGCATATATATCCGACATGCCCGACTTTGAAACAACGGTTATTTTTTTAATCTCATCATTTTCACAAACCGCTCCGGCAAGAGTTGTGTGAAACATTACGTCAACACCGCACCCAATGCACTTGCTGAGCAGAACATACTTGGTGATGTGCGGATTTATCTGTACTTTGCCCGTGTCCCAATCCGGCGCCGCCGCATATTTCAGCGTAAGTGCACATGCCTCGTTATATATTTCGGCACATATTCCGCCAAAAGGCTCACCCTCTCCGCCGTTGCCGTCTTTGTTTGCAAAAACCGAACCCATCGGTGTCACAAGACCCAGCGATGCCTGTCCTCCGAGTACACCACTCTGTTCAACCAATGCGGTCTTTCTGCCCAGACGAGCGCTTGCGACAGCGGCTGCACAGCCGGCAAGTCCGCCGCCTGCCACAATAACGTCATATTCTTTACCGTTCATTTTTTTACCTCTTTTCTGTTTTTTGATAAAATCATTTTATAAAACCGTATTGCAAAATGATTGTATATTTGATACAATTATTTGTATAAATCAAACATGGCGGTGATGTTATATGTATGCAGGCGAGATATTTGAACGGCTTAACCTTTATTCCGTAAGCAGCTTCACATCTTGTGCTGTCTCCCGTAACAGCGAGCAATTCAAAAATCAGTATTCCTACAAAATAATGCTGTACACACATGGACAGGCATATATGGAAATAAAAAACATAAAGCAAATATGCCGCAGCGGAGATGCCGCATTCCTTATGCCCGGTGACAAATACAGGGTACTGAACAATTGCGGTGATTTCACGGTTATAAATATATATTTCGGCTTTCGTTCTTATAATTACGACGATCAATACACGTACCAAAAATATTTTGACCCGTCAAAATGCATGGCACGCGAAAATATCGCAGATGCACATGTGCTGAACAGCTCATTTATAACATCATGTCCCGCTGCCGCAGATACAGCCTCACAGCTCCTTACAGCGAACAGCATTGAAAACATACCGCTTGCGTATATTCGGAAATCACTTTTGTGTGCAATAATTTCAATGCTTGTCACCTCTTCTGCCGACAGAAATGAGATGAAAATAAAAATAACCGACTGCATAGACAAGCGCCTTTCCGACGGCATAAATGTATCGGCTGCGGCGGATTTTTTAAATATTCACCCTGTACATCTCAACAGGCTCATAAAAAGATACATGGGGTGCAGCGCCTCCGAATACATCACGCGCAAAAAACTTGAACGCGCAAAAATCTATCTCACGGAAACTGACATGAGTATAACGGAAATTGCGTATTCTTTGAATTTTTTTGATGAAGCACACTTCTCAAATACATTTAAATCTCATGTCGGCACTACCCCTTCGTCTTACAGAAAAAGACTGAATTTTATTGCTTCTTGTGACAAATGTTGATAATTTATCAAAATATTAAATACTGCTTGACATTTATTGACAAATTGATATAATAGTCTATATAACTCAATATAACCAAAAAGGAGCGGATAACCCATGAGATTATCAACCCAAACCGATACAATTATGAAAGCATACGGTCTTGATAAAGCTGTTGATATTTTTGCAGAGGCAGGATATGACGCCATAGACATGTCATTTTTCAGAGAAAGCGAATATGGCGAAACCAACATGGAATTTTTCAAAGAAATCAGAAAAAAAGCCGAAGATAAGGGTTTATGCTTTAATCAGGCGCATGCCCCGTTTCCTTCGAGTTTTGAAGATGACGCTCTGACGAAGAAAAGGTTTGATGAAATCACACATTCGATGAAAATTGCATCTGTACTCGGTGTGGAAAATATTGTTGTGCACCCATGTCATCATCTTGTGTACGGCGCTCCCGGGGCTGCGGAACAGCTTTTTGAAATCAACATGGATTTTTACAGCCGCTTAAAACCCTACTGTGAGGAATACGGCATACATGTGGCTGTCGAAAACATGTGGCAAAATTATGGTGATAGCCTCAAAATTACACATTCAACATGCTCAAGATCCGCGGAAATGATAAGATATGTTGACACATTAAACAGCGAATGGTTTGTCGCATGCCTCGACATCGGTCATGCCATGCTTGTATGCGAGGATCCCGCAATGTTTATAAAAGCTCTCGGCAAAAAAAGGCTGCGTGCTCTTCATGTTCACGATGTTGACGGAACAAATGACTCGCATATCCTGCCATATTTCGGCATAGGCGACTGGACCGGCATTATGTCGGCGCTCGGTGAGATAGGATATGAAGGCGATTTGACATTTGAGTCCGACTGTTTCTTCTCCCGAAAGCCTGAGGAGTTATATCCCGCAGGTGCAAAATTTATGGTGCAGACAGGCCGCGCCCTTATAAAAATTGCGGAAAATGCCGCAAAGTAATGCACACGGCAACTTTCGATACATAAATATTCACATTATGTACACAGCAAATCATAAAAATGTCCCAAGGATTAAAACTCCTCGGGACATTTTTTACACCTCATAAAATTTCGTATCCTTATATTTCTCTTTTGTACCATCGGGGAAACGGTAATCGGTTATAACACCGTCAACCATTCCGAAATCGGTAAGAATATACTGCCCCTGCTGATTTATCTTGCTGTGGTCAATCAAAAAATAACACATATCCGAATTTTGCATCGCAGTTTCAAGCAGAAGCCGATAGAGATTGCTGCCTATAATACCTTCCTCACTCACTCCTCCCGTCGAAAAAAACATTTTATCCGTTCGGTATTTCATCGCCGTACTTACTGCATCATCTCCGCCGAGCATTGACGGCGGCTCCGTAACATATCCGCCCGTACATATGACTTTTATACCGTATTCGCTCAAATACGCGGAAAGCGCCATATTGTTTGTTATAACAGTGATGTCCTTTTTGTCGGTTATAAACGCCCCCATTCCTTCAGATGTCGTAGAGCCGTCTATAAAAACGGTGTCGCCGTTATGTATGAGGTCCGATGCACATTTTGCAATATGCCTTTTTGCAATTTTCATCTTGTCATACCGAAATTCCAGCGGGACGAAAGTGTTCTCAACAAGCTCCGCTCCGCCATAACTTCGCGTAATTATTTTTTTGCCCTCAAGCACGTTTAAATCCCTGTTTACGGTAGCGTTGCTGTAATGCAGTTTTTCAACAAGATATTTTACCGTAACATATCCGTTTTCCTTCAAAATATTAATTATACTGTCCAGTCTTTCCTTCTGATACACGCACACCGCCTCCGCATACGATTGCTCTTTGATAAAAGTTGATAATTTTTCATAATTCCAAACATACTTGAAAATTGTTGATAAGTTGATATAATGATTATACAGCATGAAATTTTATATGTCAAACGGCGCCGAAGGGATATAATGTGAAAATTTATTTTGCGTCAGCCTTCGGCGGAATGGAGATTTTTATGAAGGATTTAACAAAGGGAAACATTTACAAAACATTTTTGCTTTTTGCGCTTCCGCTCATACTGTCCGGCTTTCTGTCACAGGCATACAGCATTATTGACACAATGATAGCCGGCAGAGTATTAAGCTCGGACGGACTTGCGTCAATCGGCTCAACCTCTGCATTTATCCAGTTTTTCTCATCAATTTTCTGGGGCTACGGCGTAGGCTTTTCGATTTATACGGCAAGGCTTTTTGGTGCAAAAGAGTATGAAAAGCTGAAAACAGCGGTCTACGTGAATTACTCGATTGTAATCGGGGTCATATTTTTGCTCAGCGTTATAATTGTACTTTTACAAAACCCGATTTTCGACATACTCAGTATCGACCCGTCGATAAGGCATGACAGCTCTGTATATTTTTCAATTTATATGCTCGGCTCGGCATTTATACTAATGAACAACAACGGCGTTTTTATAATGAACTCTTTCGGCAGCAGCTCATATCCGCTTTTTATGTCGATTTTGTCAACCGTTCTGCATATCGGAGGAAATCTTTTTGCCGTACAGGTTCTTCATCTCGGCGTTGGAGGAATTGCCGCATCAACAGTAATCTCCGCCGCTGCGGTTGATGTTTGCTATTTTATACGCCTCAGAAAATGTTTTAATGAAATGGGTGTCGGCAAATACAAAATCAAATTTGACCTGAGCTGTCTTAATCATTCGTTCAGATACTCTCTGCCGGTAACGGCACAGCAGATGCTTATGTATTTTGCCTCAGTTATAATTTCACCGATGGTAAACGGTATCGGCAGTGCGGCATCGGCAGCATATGTAATCTGCCTGAAGGTATATGATGTGAACGCAACCGTGTATCAAAATTCTTCAAAAACACTCAGCAATTACATCGCGCAGAGTATCGGTGCGGGCAAATACAAAAATATAAAGCGCGGTTTGCATGTCGGCTTTTTACAGGGACTTGTATTTGCGCTGCCCGTTCTGGTTGTATCGGTTTTATGCGCGCGCGGCTTCTGCTCGGTATTTCTGCCGTCGGGCTATGAGGGCGCGGGGCTTGAAATGGCTGTTGTGTTTGCACGTTTCTATCTGCCGTTTTGCGTGTTTAATCTCGTAAATAACCTGTTCCATTCATTCTACAGAGGCGTTGCGACAATGTGGCTGCTTGTCACAGCCACGCTCATCGGTTCGGTTTCAAGAATTATTGCTACATATTTTGCCGTAAAATTTTACGGCATGGACGGAGTATATCTCGGCTGGGTAATTTCGTGGATTGCCGAATGTATATTCTCGATTGTGATATACTTTATCGGCTCATGGAAAACGAAGGAAATAAAAGAAGGGCTGAAAACAATACCGCAAAAAATAACCAAAGTCCCCGTATGAGGCTTTGGTTATTTTTTATTTGATTTATTCCGTTTTTATTTGCGCAAAGCCTCTATAAGCTCATATCCGTCAGACACAGCCTTCTCCGTCACAGTTTTTGCCGGACCTCCGATGATATTTCTTCCGTTCACGCATGTTTCCATGCTTATTGCGTCATATACATCGCTGTCAAATATGGGCGAGCATGCTTTAAACTCATCAAGGGTTAATTCGTCGAGCGATTTTTGGCAGTCCAGCGCATATGCAACCATTTTTCCGACAACCGCATGTGCCTCCCGGAACGGCAGCCCCTTTTTCACAAGGTAATCGGCCGCATCTGTCGCATTTGTAAATCCGCCTTTTGCGCCCTTGAGCATATTATCCTTTTTAATTTTCATTGTAAGCAGCATGTCGCAAAATACCGGCAGGCACAGCTTCACCGTATCTATCGCGTCAAATACAGGCTCTTTATCCTCCTGCATATCTTTGTTATACGCAAGCGGTATGCCCTTCATAGTAGTGAGCAGACTCATCAAATCGCCGTACACGCGCCCCGTCTTTCCGCGTATAAGTTCGGCAACATCGGGATTTTTCTTCTGCGGCATAATCGATGAACCGGTCGAATATGCATCGTCCATCTCCACAAATGAAAATTCATGGCTGCTCCACAGTATCAATTCTTCACAAAATCTGCTCAAATGCATCATTATAATTGACAATGTGCTCATAAGCTCAAGTGCGAAATCCCTGTCACTCACGCCGTCAAGCGAATTCTTTGTCACAGCGCAAAATCCAAGCTCTTTTGCCGTATATTCGCGGTCAAGCGGATATGTTGTCGCCGCAAGTGCGCCCGAACCGAGCGGACACACGTTCGTGCGCTTATATGTGTCGTCAAGCCTTCCGATGTCGCGTGCAAGCATCTCAAAATACGCCATAACGTGATGTGCCAGCGTTATCGGCTGTGCCTTCTGAAGGTGGGTGTATCCGGGCATAACTGTTTCCGTATTTTCACCGGCAATTTTCAAAAGTGCCTCCATGAGTGACAGTACCATTTCCCGTATTTCACAAATTTCGTCTTTAATATACATGCGTATATCGAGCGCCACCTGGTCATTGCGGCTTCTTCCCGTATGAAGGCGTTTTCCTGCTTCACCTATCCTCTCTGTCAGAATTTTTTCTATATTCATATGAATATCTTCCGCGTCAATCAGAAATTCAACCTTTCCTGCCTCAATATCATTCAGAATTTCTCCGAGCGTTTTTACAATCAAATCCGCATCAGCCTGCGCAATAATTCCCTGACGTCCGAGCATTTTCGCATGTGCCATACTGCCCTTTATATCCTGCTTATACATACGCTTATCAAAACGTATCGACGAATTAAAATCATCAACCGCAGCGTCTGTTGCCTTTGAAAAACGTCCGCCCCACAGCTTCATATTTTTACACCTCTTTTTTCTTGCTGAATTTATGCAAATTCGTTCTGTAATCTTATCCTATTTAGCCAAAACAGGCGGACATATGCCCGCCCGTCTGTTTTATTGTTTTTTACCGCTTTTTTATTTTATAAGACTTTTTCCGTTCTTTTTAAGCATGTTTGCACGAACCTTGAGCGGAAGTCCGAACAGATTGATAAATCCTGCCGAATCCTTCTGGTCATACACCTCGTCGGCGTCAAATGTCGCGATATCCTCGTCATAGAGCGAATACGGCGATGTTGTGCCGGCAGGTGTGCAGCTTCCCTTATACAGCTTCATCTTTACACTGCCCGTAACCGTTTCCTGTGTGCTGTCAACAAATGCCGACAGAGCCTCACGCAAAGGTGTATACCAAAGTCCGTCATATACGAGATCTGCAAATTTGTTTGCTACATCTGCCTTATAATGCAATGTCTGCTTATCAAGGCACAGATACTCAAGCTCTCGGTGTGCAGCATACAAAAGTGTTCCGCCCGGTGTTTCATAAACGCCGCGGCTCTTCATGCCGACAAGTCTGTTTTCAACTATATCATCAATACCGACACCATTTGCGCCGGCAAGCTCATTTGATTTTTTAACAATATCAACCGGCGAATATTTTACGCCGTCAATCGCAACCGGAACGCCTTTTTCAAAATCAATCGTAACATATGTCGGCTTATCGGGCGCTTTTTCGGGAGAAACCATAAGCTTAAGTATTTTGTCAAGGTTCGGCTCATTTGCCGGATCCTCCAAATCCATTCCCTCATGGCTTAAATGCCATATATTTCTGTCCATTGAGTAGTTATCTTCTTTTGTCACGGGAACATCAATGCCGCGCGCAAGTGCATAATCAATCTCCTCCTCACGCGACTTTATATCCCATATACGCCACGGAGCAATAATCTTCAGATGCGGTGCAAGAGCCTTTATTGTAAGCTCGAAACGAACCTGGTCGTTGCCTTTACCCGTGCAGCCGTGGCAGATTGCGGTTGCACCCTCTTTTTCGGCGATTTCAACCAGCCTTTTTGCTATACACGGTCTTGCGTGTGATGTGCCGAGCAGATATTTTCCTTCATATACCGCACCCGCCTTCAATGTGGGCCATATGAAATCGGAAACATACTCGTCCTGCAAATTTTCTATATACAGCTTTGACGCGCCTGTTTTAAGCGCCTTTTCTTCAAGCCCTTCCGTTTCTTTTCCCTGTCCGACGTCTCCGCATACGGCTATTACCTCATAGTCATAATTTTCTTTAAGCCACGGAATTATTATCGAAGTATCAAGTCCGCCCGAATATGCCAGAACAACTTTTTCTTTTGCCATTTGATTTTCCTCCTTAATGTGTTATAATATTTACAACAGCGGTTACCAAATGCATTCGCATTTGATGTAAATATTGAATCGGTGTGAAGCAAGCCGATTGGCGGCTTGCACCCATGATATAATATTTACAACAGCGGTTACCAAATGCATTCGCATTTGCATTTGATGTAAATATTGTTGTTTTTGTAAAATTTATGCATTAAAATGTATAAATTTGCAATATCTGAAATTATTATACCACCAATTTATGCGAATTACAAGAGGAAAACCAAAAAATTTTAAATAAATTAACTCCTTATCAATTCACAAACGGTATACACATTGCCTAATTTTTGCAAATATTGCTTTTTACATACAAAGCGCATAATATGCATAATGTATATTTTTACATAAATGCTGATGAAAGGAATTTTTCGATATGATAATTTTAGGAATAGACCCAGGAATAGCAATTGTCGGCTGGGGCGTTATAGATTTTACGGGAAACAAAATGCTCCCGATTGCCTTCGGTGCAATCACAACGCCGGCACACACGCCCGTCACACAGCGCCTGTATGACATATACCGCGAGCTCGGTGCAATTATAGACAAATACAAACCACAGGCGATGGCTGTTGAAGAGCTGTTTTTTAACACAAACGTGAAAACCGCCATAACGGTCGCACATGCGCGCGGGATTATTTTGCTGTGTGCCGCGCAAAAAGGTCTGCCCGATTTTGAGTATACGCCGCTTCAGGTAAAACAAGCTCTCACGGGTTATGGCCGTGCAGACAAAGCGCAGATGCAGAACATGGTCAAAATCATGCTCGGTCTTAACGCAGTGCCAAAACCGGACGATGTTGCCGATGCACTTGCAATTGCAATATGCCATGCACATTCGGCAAATCTCAGCTCACTCGGATACATATAAAACCGTAATACGGATAATGCAGATATGTAACGCAAATGAAATTTGACGATACATGCAAACAGGTGTATAATAATAGCATATAGTGCTGTATTATACACTTTTTTGCGTGCACAGGCGATAAAAAGCATGCAAAAAAATCTCTTGTCATTACTTTCCGTGCGGATAAGAGATTTTGTGCAGCTGTTTTTTGCCGGCACATGGCGGCGGATTTGGGGGATTTTTTATGTTTTATTATATATCGGGCGCTCTGGCGGTAAAAGGTGACGGATTTGCCGTAATTGACGCCGGAGGCATAGGCTACAAGCTGATCACATCGCTCGCAAGCCTTGAAAGACTTCCGGCACACGGCGGTGAGGTCAAAATGTATACATATATGTATCTGCGCGAGGACGTATGCGATTTATACGGATTTTTAAGCGAAGAAGAGCTTAACATGTTTATGCTTCTTATTGGCGTGTCCGGCATAGGTCCGAAAGCGGCGATTTCGATTTTGTCGGTAATGACTGCCGCAGAGGTTGCTCTTGCCGTTGTCACGGGTGACACAAAATCAATCACGCGTGCGCAGGGCGTTGGTCCGAAGGTGGCACAGAGAGTTGTGCTTGAACTTAAAGACAAGATTAAAAATGAGGACATGATTGCGGCTGCCGCATCAGACGACAGCGTGCCCGTAAGCTTTGGAGCGTCAAATGAGGCTGTTGAGGCTCTGTGCGTTCTCGGTTACAGCTCGCAGGAAGCAAAAAAGGCTCTGTCGGGCGTTGATATGTCCATGGATTTGGAGCTTATTATAAAAGAAGCTTTGAAAAAACTGATGCGGTAGGCTTGGCAGCATGAAAGTTCCTTTCATGTTAGCCTCCGGCGGATTATACGCCCATGCGATTTTTTTTGAAGTCTGTTGCCTTCAAAAAACGCATTTGGGCAAAAAAATCTCTTATCATTCCTTCCCATGCGGATAAGAGATTATATACAACTGCTTTTTTGCCGGCGCATGGCGGCGGAATGGAGATATAACATGAAAGTCCCTTTCATGTTAGCCTCCGGCGGATTATACGCCCATGCGATTTTTTTTGAAGTCTGTTGCCTTCAAAAAACGCATTT
>CAKSHB010000010.1 GCA_934456295.1 uncultured Clostridia bacterium
GAATATACCGACGCGCCTGCCTCATTTACGACCATATATGACACTTTTCTGTCAAGCTCGCCTATAAGCTCTGCGGCAAATATCTCGGTTTCTTTTGAGGCAGTGCCGTTGCCGATTGAGATTACATCGACATTGTGCTTTTTTATGAGTTTTTTAAGCACAGCCTTTGCCTCATCGATTTTTTTCTGCGGCGGCGTCGGATATATTACTGCCGTATCAAGCGCTTTGCCCGTCGGGTCAACAACTGCGATTTTGCAGCCCGTTCTGTATGCCGGATCAAGCCCAAGCACCGTCTTGCCCTTTATGGGAGGCTGCATGAGCAGCGCTTTAAGGTTTACGCCGAAAATTTTTATTGCCTGTTCATCTGCATTCTGCGTGAGAAACGCGCGTATCTCACGTTCAAGCGACGGAAACAGCAGCCTTTTAAATCCGTCCTCCACAGCCTCGGCAAATATGCCGTCGGTAACGCTTTTTCCCTTTATAAACATGCTGCTGAGCCTTGATATTGCTCTGTCCTCATCAACAGCAACGCTCACCTTCAGAAAGCCCTCCTTCTCGCCGCGGTTAACCGCCAAAATACGGTGCGGCGGAATTTTTGAAACAGGCTCGCTGTATTCGGCATACATATCATAGACCGATTTTTCCTCCGACACAGCTCTCGTTTCAATCATTGCCGTTTTCATAAACATTTCGCGCAGAAGCTGTCTTGCCTCGGCGCTGTCCGACACAATTTCCGCTATAATATCCTTTGCGCCGTCTATCGCCTCTTCGGCGCTCATGACGCCCTTTTCCGCGCAAACATACTTTTCCGCCTCGGAATATATCTCGCCCGATTTCATCTGCTGCTGCATGATAAGCTGTGCCAGCGGCTCAAGCCCGCGCTCTTTTGCGACAGTTGCGCGTGTGCGCCGTTTCTGCTTATACGGACGGTATATGTCCTCAAGCGCCGAGAGCGTCTGTGCCGCACCGATGCTTTCATTAAGCTCCTGTGTCATTTTACCCTGCTCTGTGATTGAATTTATAATTTCCTCTCTGCGCTTGTCAAGATTTCTCAGATATGTCATCCTGTCATTCATCTCACGCAGAACCTGGTCATCGCATGAATCTGTCATCTCCTTGCGGTATCGCGCAATAAACGGTATCGTGTTTCCTTCATCAACAAGCGCTATTATATTTCCTATATATTTTTCGTTTATATTAAATTCCTTTGCCAGAATTGATTGTATGTCCATTTTATTTCCCCTCCGTTTTTTCATGTTCAAATTTTTCATATCCCGTATTTTTACCGCGTATAATATATATTTTACCATAACAGTTTATGAAAAATCAAACTTTTCGTCCGATTTTCGGCAAAGGCGGGATACGTATAAATATTTTTTATTTTTTTTACAAAAACAGTTGATTTATCGGCAAAATTATATTAGAATATAAGCGACATGATTAAAAAAGTTTTTTTATTGTTTTTTTGTACATGTGAAAGCGTGATAAAAAACATTGATGTATAAGAAAATTTTTTAATTTTAAATTTATTTAAGAGGAGAGGAACTAAAATGGCAAACGAAGATGCAATCTTAAATCAGTTTCAGTCCGTTCAGGGCGGAGAAACAAAAGTTGACGCCAGCAAAAAACTCAGAATCGGTATCATTGGTACAGGCTGGATTGCTGACGCTCACATTGTAAACTACAAAAAAATGCCCGACGTTGAAATCGTTGCAGGCGCAGACCTCATAGAGGGCAAAGCAGAGGCATTCTTTAAAAAGCATGAGGTTGAAGGCGTAAAGTGCTACAGAAGCCACAAGGAAATGCTTGATGACGAGAGCCTGAAGCTTGATGCAGTAAGTGTATGTACATATAACATGACTCATGCTGAGTGTACTATTTATGCTCTTGATAAGGGCGTAAGCGTGCTTCTCGAGAAGCCCATGTGCGTAACTACAGAAGAAGCTGTAGAAATTCTCAGAGCTGAGAAGAGAAGCGGAAAAGTTCTTTCAATCGGCTTCCAGCCGCGTTTTGACCCCAACATGAAGATGGTTAAGGCTGTTGTTGAGTCGGGCGTTCTGGGTCAGATTTATTACATTCAGACAGGCGGCGGCAGAAGACGCGGTATCCCCACACCTTTCGGCACAACATTTATCGAGAAGGAAACTGCCGGAATTGGCGCTCTCGGTGATATCGGCTGCTATTCGCTTGACGTTGTTCTCAATGCAATCGGCTATCCGAAGCCCCTCACCGTTACAGGTTATAAATCGGCTTTCTTCGGCAAAGACCCGAATTACAGCCACTATCGCGCAGACAAGCGTGCCGAATATGCAAAGAAATTCAGCGTTGATGATTTTGCGGCAGGTTTTGTACGTCTTGAAGGCGGCATAATCCTCGACTTCAGAATTGCTTGGGCTATGAACCTTGATACCTCCGGTGATACAATCATCATGGGTACAAAGGGCAGCCTCAGAATTCCTTCGACAGAGTGTTGGAACGGTACTATCGGCGGTCCTCTGAAGATATACTCAGAGGTTGGCGGCGAGCAGGTTGAAACTGAAATTCCGATGAAGGAAAGCGATGTAAACTGCTTCGAAGTTAAAATCCGTTCGTTCCTTGATGCAGTCAAAGAGGGCGGCAAAGCTCCCGTTCCCGCAAGCCAGATTCTTTACAACCAGGCTATTCTGGACGGTATCTGCAAGTCGGCCGAGCTTGGTCATGAAATCGAAATCAAAATCCCCGAAGTTTGATTTTATACCGGGAAAAGCTGTATTCAGAAAGATTTTTAAAACAGCAGAATTTAAAAGCGCTCCGCAAATGCGGAGCGCTTATTTGTTGTACTTATAAAATTTTCATGTTATAATTTTCGCGCGCACTGTTTATGCACACAATACTTAACCACACCGCTCTACCGTATTACAGCCCTTCGGGCGCCTGCGGCGCCTCGCCCGGCTTTTGTGCAGGCTCAGACGGCGCAGCCGTAGGAGCGGGCGTCGGTTCTGCCGACGGCGAAGGCGTCTGCGTCACATCTGCCGGAGCCGAAGCCGGTGTGCTTGCCGTTCCGACACGCACAACCTTGTTCACCATCGTATATGTGCTTTTGTGCAAAAACTTATTTTCAACCTCAACGCCGTTTTCGTATATGATTTTATACGTATTAACCACAGCGCCCTTAAATCCCGGCGCATCGACAACAGTCTTTCCCTCAGGCAGCGTGCTGTCCTTCACCTCCGTCACACCGTACGGCGTCGTGCTGACGGTCTGTGTGGTGATTTTTACGGTTTTGTTTTTGTCTGCCTTTGTGCCGAGAATTCTAACCCCGACAGTTCCTCCGCCCCAGCTTGATGAAATCTTTACAGGCATATCGGTGTTGTTTTTAAACCTGAAGTCGAGCGACCCGTATGCAACGGTTGCGTCCATTCCGAGCGGAGCATAGCTTACTTCGAGCGAATGTTCATGACGCTCAACAACCTCAAGATCGGCATAAAGCACCGCTGCGTACAGTGTTGAACTTGTCTGGCAAATTCCGCCTCCCAAGCCGTCAACCATTTTATTTTTCTCATATACCGATGCCGCCTTAAAGCCTCTTGCGGCGCTTCTCTGTCCAACCGTTCCGTTATACGAAAACTCCTCGCCGGGCAAAAGTATTTTTCCGTTTATATATTTTGCCGCAAGCTCAACGTTATTTGAACGCGGAGCATTTGACGTCATGTACTTTGTGGAATAACTTCCGAGAACATCGCCGAAAAGCAACATGCTCAGTGAGGACGCCTTTACCTGCGCCTCCTCCATTATAAAAGGTATCGTCACGTCTGGCGACCCGGGGCCGAAACCGCTGAGAGCCTTTTTTGCCGCCTCAATGTCAAGCTCTCTTCCGTCAACCTCTTTTTCAACCGTTATATCACCGTTAACCAGCACATATCCTGCGTCCTGCGGCTCTCTTTTTGTGCTCTCATAAAGCTCTTCAATATTTATATCGGCAGGATTTGTGTCCACTTTTGAAACGCTCACGGTTTCATTTACATCAGGCTTTAACAGCTGTGTAACCTTTTTATGCACATCTGCCGTATCTATGCCCAGCCCTCTTGTGCCGGCATGAACGGTAACCTGCGTGTCAAGTATACTGACCTCATGCTGCACAAGCGTACCGCCGACAGAGCGTGCAAAATTATTTATAAGCGTTTCAAGCTTCAAGTGGTCGTACGACGGCACATAGCCGACATCTTTCCCCAAAATTTTTGCGCTCATGGCTTTAAAGATGTTTTTTCCGACATATGAAACAGCCGCTTCGGCGCTTTTTTGTGCGTCAGTCTTTAAATCTATGTCCTCCGCGCGTATCTGCGATGAAATTCCGCTTTCTTTTTCCGAAACCGTCACCGAAGAATTTGCATAAGGATTTTCGATTGTTTCAAGATATGCCGCAATCTCGTCCGCCGTTTTTCCGCCGCAGTCATATCCTCCTATCGTCACACCGTCGGCACATACGCCGTCGGGCAGCGAAAATGACGCTATAAGCCCTGCTGCCGCCAGAACAACAACAGCCGCCGCGACAATAATCAATATAAGCGCTCCTTTGTTTTTCTTTGAGGCGCCTTTTCTTTTTTTTGCACTTCTTTCCACTTGCAAAACCCCTTTATATGCTCACTGATTTATAAAACACAGCTATATTATATGCAAAAACCGTTTTAATTACAGCATGTCTTAATAATGTGAAAAAATACGGCGCGCATATCACGAAAACGCCGTCATATTTCCATTTACATTCTACTACAAAAAACCCGTAAAATCAAGCAATTAAACGCTTTTTTTATATTTTATTTTGTTTACTTTGCCGCATTTTTGAAAATTTTTCCTCACACGTATATTTTTTCAAAAAATGATATAAAATTATATTAACAATTCGTAACATTTAAGGTTCGCATTGTACAGCTCGGGCATATATTATTTTATGAAAAGTGCCGTAAAAACGGCATTTCCGGCTTTCGCAGATTTGTATTTGTTACAAAATTATTAAAAAAACCTTGACAAAGTTGTGAAGTTGGGGTAAAATAGGGTATGCCCAAGTCAAAAACAGTAAACTCGCCGAAAGGCAGTCCGATGTGACGCAGCAGCCGAAATCTGTATCGGCTCTTGTTTCGGATTGTACGGCGAAGAACGGAGGAATTATGATTTTATTAGGCAAATGGAACTCGCATTTGTCGCCTCGCAAACTTTTGATAACCGGCGCAGCAGTTGCATTGATGATTGCCGTTACATTCTTTACTTTGATTGCAGCGGCAAAATGGGAAGTTACGGTAAATGACAATGGAAATCTTACAACGCTTAAAACCGTAAAAACAACGGTTGGGGCGGCTTTGGAGGAAGCAGGCTTTGCGCTTGATGAGGCAGACATCGTGCTGCCTTCGCAGGATACACCCATCAGTGAGGCGGAACAGATAAGAATACTTCGCGCTTTTGACATAACTTTTTCGGATATAGACGGAGAAAAAGTTGTCAGAACGGCGCACACCGACGTTGAGGCGGTGCTTGACCAGCTCGGCGCAGCGCTCGATGAAAATGATGAGGTTGAGCCGGCGCTGTCGGAAAAGACATATGCGGGTATGAAAATAAGCGTTGCACGCGTTGAGGTAAACGAGGTGCATGAAGAAGTTGAAATCGGCTATGACGTTATAGAAAAAGAGTCCGATGAGCTGTCAAAGGGCATAAAAAAGCTCGTTACCGGGGGTGAGAACGGACTTGCGGACGTTACGTACCGCGTTGTTACAAAAAACGGCGTTGAAACGGATAAAGAAGAACTGTCAAGAGAGGTTTTGCGTGAACCTGTAGACAGAGTTGTGGCTGTCGGCACAAAGGAAGTTGCCGCACCGGCTGTTAAACTCGCGTCAAGAAGCAGCTCATCTGTGGACAGAAGCTCCTCAAAGGTTATTATATGCCGCGCCACGGCATATGACGGTTCATATGCGACGCTCGGAAAGAGCAACCCGAAAACAGCCCTCGGCAGAACTCCTACAGTCGGCACGGTTGCGGTTGACCCGAAGGTTATTCCGCTCGGCACAAGACTGTATATCGAGGCGGTTGACGGTTCGTATGTATACGGCGAATGCTTTGCCGGCGATACAGGCGGCGGCATAAAGGGCAACAGGGTCGATTTGTTTATGGCGTCGCGTTCACAGGCGTTGGCATTCGGCTCAAGACAGGTCAGAGTTTATATTCTTAATTGATGTGATATATGAAAAAAGACGCTCGGCAGAGCGTCTTTTTTTGTGCCGTAAAGCGGTGGTACGAAATTAACAATCCGGCTTAAAATGTACAAAGCGCATAAAGCGGTTATTTTCAGTCCTTCAGTTCCTCGGGCAGAGGATATTTGTGTCTAATTCCGAGCGCATTTATTCCGCGTTTAAATTTTTGCAGAGCATGTCCGTCTTTTTTTGAGATGTCGTGTTCTTTGTTCAGATAGATCCAGCCGATATCCTTAAAATGGTACGCCTCTTCATCTCCTATATCACATGCGAACGCATCGGGAATTTTTACGCCTTCTCTAAGCTTTTCTTTAAACTTGGGCAAATACTTTTCGTAAATATCGGACGGCATACAGTTTTTTTCTGCACATATACCTGCCGCAATCCCAACCGCCTCACCAAGACTGCCCAGCGTTCTCATAACTCTTATGGAGGAAAAGGCGACATGGCTCGCGCTAACGGCTCTGCCTCCGAGAAAAAGGTTTTTTATATCCTTTGAATAAAGACATCTGTACGGCACGGGATACGGCTCAACAATTCCCCTGTGATACGCAAAAGAGCGGAACGGCTCGCCAAATTCCCTCATGTTGTCCGGCTCGGGAAAATGCAAATCAATGCTCCATGTCATGCACGCCGTCGCGTCATCATATATCCTGTGCTGCTCTATATCCTGCTGTGTCAATATATGCTCACCCTTTACGCGGCAGCTTTCCCTTTTGCCCCCGATAGGAGATACCCATTTCAGGTCATAGTTTCTGAATTTCTCTCTGTTTGCAAAGTGATTTTTCTGATATGCCCAGTTCGAGTATATCGCCCGAAGTCCAAAATCTCTTATATACTCCGTTTCATGCACCATGTCACGCGCAAATCCCGTTTCCTGCTCCCAATCTCCGCTGTATACATCAAGGCAATTTTCATCGCTGAATTTCAGCCCCCAGTCGATATCGGGAAACTCTCTGCCTTTTTCCGATTTTTCGCTGTACCATCTGATTGAATGACCCATAACAAGGTTTTCGTGCTTTTTCGGCGCAAGCGTTTCTCCAAACTCGCTCTGCGCCTCTCTGCCATACATCGTCTGTGCGCCTGCAAGCCTTGACAGCACCGCATCTCCCGTGCAGTCGGAAAAAAGCTTTGCTTTGTACCTGCGCTTTTTTCCCGTAAGTGTGTTGGTGCATATCACCGCCGAAATTTTCCCGTCTGTCATCTCAGTGTCCGTCACACAGCTGTTCAGCAGAACGCTGTCGCGTGCGCCGCATGCCTCAAACGCCGCAAGCTTTCTGAAATCCTCATAATATTGTGCCTCAAATATCGATGGGTCGCCCATAACCGGCGCAATCTCCTTTACCACATTTCCTATATTCTCATATGGCTTAAGGTTGATCATGCCGCCCATGCACACGCGTATTTCCGAGCTGTTGCAGCCGCCGAGAACCGGACGGTCATTTATAAGAAGAACATCTGCACCGCTCCTTACAGCAGCAAGCGCCGTACATATACCGGCAACGCCTCCGCCGGCAACAATCAGGTCATATTCCTTTTCGTCCTCAAAAACCTCTTTCCAGTTCAGCCTCTTTCTCATTTCATCAATCTCTGCCGTACCGCACGGCGGCTCATCTCCGGAGTCGGTAAGATAAATCGCGTCACATCTGCCGTTAAATCCCGTGAGGTCATGGAGCGCAAGTTTGTGCGTGCCTTTTTCAAGCACAGCCGTACCCGCCTTCTGCCATGTCCATTTTTCGCCGTTTGTGCCGAGTGTGTGTTCAAGCTCTTTGCCATCTATAACCAGACGAAACTTTCCAGCGCTGTCGGCTGCGCCCCATACCGCCGTCCAGTCGCGCGTAAGCGCCCAGACGTTATATCTGCCCTGCTCACCGACCGTAATTTCCGTCACGGCATCGCGCACGGGAATGCCCATACCGTGCGCCATCATGTATGATGAGTGGAGCGTTTCCATCGAGCAGCTGTCAACCACCCAGCCCCCATGTTCAGAAAAACTTTCCGCCTCGATAAATATTTCATTCATTCTCGTTCTCCGCCTTTCGGTTAACAGGTATTCTTATCTCCCATTCAAAATCGGGACTTTCCATGTCCTCGGGAAAAATTTCTATATTCGGCATATCATAATTCCTGTCATAGCTGCTTGACGGCAGGCAGCTGTAAAGTATGTCTTTATATGCTCTGTTAACCTTTTCATCATCGGCGCCGCGCACCTTAAAGCTCAGCCATTTCGACGCCGGCACAAAAACGCTGCGGCATTTTGCGTTTTTGCAGTTTTTTGCACCTATGACACATTCCACGCCGTTTTCGCCGTTTATATACACCGCATAAATGCGGTCCTTTGCCGCAGCTATCACCTCTTCGGATATGGCACTTTCATAAAATGCCAACCATACATCTTCGCAGCATTCCGTATCGCTCATCTCCGATTTTGCCCCAAAACCGCATACCGAGAAGCCCTCTTCATCGGATATCGAATATGAATAGTCCGTTCCGCCTCCCACAAAAATCTCAAAACTCAGCGGAGTAAACATTTTTACACTGTGTCCCCGCTGCATAATTTCATTCGGACCGCAGCCGTGAAATTCCTTAAACGCACGCGAAAATGACGACGGAGCATCATAGCCGTATTTTGCCGCAAGAGCCGTAACCGAAGTATTTTTTGCGAGCAAATCCTCCGCCGCACGCGACATGCGGCGTTTTCGTATATATTCGCTTATAGGAATACCTGCCGCAAACGAAAACACGCGCCTAAACTCATAGAGCGACATGTTAACACTGCGCGCAAGCATACCGATATCTATGTCCGAGCACAGATTGTCCTCGATATATTTTATTATTTTATTAAGTCCGCTTAAATTATTCATATCATTATAAAGGCTCCACTACCTGTTTTACACCCCATACCGTCATTTCCTCAACAACTGCGCCCTTAGGCATATCGGCACAGTACAGCGCCGCGCCGGCAATATCGTCCGCACAGAGCGAGTCGTTCGTTTCTCCGAGATTTGCCGCACTCTGAAAGCCCGTGCTTGCCGATGCCGGTATTATGCATGTCGCACGGACACCGTGCTTCTGCATTTCAACATAAAGCCCCTTTGTGAAGTTCAGCACACCGGCTTTTGCCGCCGCATATACGCTCCAGCCCGACCACGAATGCTTTGCGCATACTGACGATATATTGATTATTATGCCGTCATTTTGCTCCTTCATAACAGCGCCGAACACATTTGAGCCGTATATGACGCTGTTTAAGTTCAGCGCAATAATTTTATCAATGCTATCCTTTGTCTGGCTTACAGTGTCCGCAATCTTTATTCCTCCGCCGGCATTGTTCACCAAAACATCAATACGGCCGTATTTTTTTATCACAAAATCCTTTATGCCGCACCATTGTGAGTAATCTGTGACATCAAGCGTATATCCGCACTCAAAACCGTTTTGGTCTACTGTTTCTCTGACCTTCTGCTCATTGTGCGAGGCTATAATAACCTTATCTCCGCTCTCTTTGAATTTTTTTGCCGCCGCAAGCCCGTAGCCGCTTGTTGCGCCCGTTATAAGAACAACTCTTTCCATGATAACTCCTCCATTCGTTTTTTTACATTTTGTTAAGTTAAATGAAAGTTGAGACCTTGAACTCCTTATGGTATAATAGTTTTACCACTAAAACCTATACCTCCCTGAAAATCAGAGAAAGGGGATCAAGATCTCATGGATAAAATTATACCAAATTATTGCCCAAGATGCAACTCCAAAAAACTTTATAAATATGGCAAAGACAGATTTGGCAATCAAAAATATCAATGCCCTATTTGTAAACATCAATTTGCTCCCGATTCCCCCAAAAAGGTGAATCCTCGCAAATATCCTTCTTGCCCTGTTTGCGGCAAGTCTGCTTTTCTTCATCACGACTACGATGATTATTCAAATTACCGTTGTTCTGACAAGAAGTGCAATCATTCATTCTTTCAAGCTAAGTCCATCGTGAAGTTGCCTCCGTCTATGTCAAACATTATCGGTAAGGATAACTTCAAACGCATGAGACACAGCTTACACTTAGTCATTACTACTCTCACCCTGTTCTACATAGGTGGTACATCTTTTCGCAAGATTACTACAATGCTTGAAATCCTATACAATATCAAAGTATCTCACGTTACTGTCAGTGACTGGTGTAAAAAGTTTGCCCCCATTTTTCACTCTAAAATGCTCACTCTTATGCCATTAATGAACTTTGACTCCGATGAGTGGCACGCTGACGAAACTGTTGTCAAAATCTTAGGTAAAAAGTATTACATCTGGTTTATTATTGATAGTGAAACAAGGTTTGTTTTGGGGTTTCACCTATCACCACACAGAGATTCTCCACAAGCCTTTAGCTTGTTTGATACACTACCGGTTTTTATTATTATACTACAGCGCTTATTTTCTTTTCAATACATTTCATGCACTCTTCTGCACATCGGGCATATATATAAGCCCGTTTTTGAAAACATCTTGTTTCCGGCTGCGCTTTTTATGAGCAATATCGTTATTTTTAAGCGCAATAACGTTATTGAAAGAATAATTCGGTTTAAGTATAATGAAATTACCGAAAGGATGGTATTTGTTATATTAAAATTTATAAGGAGGAGATTTACATGTATGATTTTCCGATAGGGGTAATTCTTGAAAGCTTCAGAACGGACAGGAGCGCTGCAATTAAAAAGGCGGCACAAATCGGCGCAAACGGCATACAGATGTATGCGACAGAGGGGGAGAATTCGGCAGAGAGTCTGAATACCGAGGCGAGAAAAGCGCTTTTAGACGAGGTTAAATCGAACGGGTTGGTTTTTTCCGCATTGTGCGGCGACTTCGGCAAAGGCTTTACAAATCCGTCGCTTAATCCAGAGCTTATAGAGCGCTCAAAACGCATTATCGACCTTGCGCTCGATTTGGAAACAAACATAGTAACCACACATATAGGAGTTGTGCCGGAGGACAAAAGCTGCGATACATATAAAATAATGCAGCAGGCATGCTTTGAGCTTGCCGAATATGCCAACAGCGTAAATGCGCATTTTGCGATTGAAACGGGACCCGAAAAAGCAACCGTTTTGAGGGATTTTCTGGACACGCTCGGTTCCACAGGCGTTGCGGTTAATTTAGACCCTGCAAATCTTGTTATGGTTCAATGGGACGATCCTGCCGCTGCTGTACATACGCTTGCAAAATATATAGTGCATACACATGCAAAAGACGGTTTTCGTGTTTCGGAAGAAGATTCAACACATTATGAAGTTCCGCTCGGACAGGGCAGGGTTGATTTTCCCGCATATCTGAAGGCGCTTGAGAGCGAAGGCTACAAAGGATTTTTAACGATTGAAAGAGAAGTTGGAGAAACACCTGAGGCAGACATTCGCCTTGCATATGATTTCCTGAAAAAGACAATAAGCGAAAACTGAGGAGGAGAGAAAAATGGATAAAATAAAAGTTGCAATTATCGGCGCCGGAAACATATCAAACTCACATATCGGCGCTTACAGAAAACTGGACAATGTTGACATTTATGCGATTTGCGACATAAACGAGGAACGCCTGAACGCAACGGCTGACAAATACGGCATAAAAAGACGCTATACCGACTTGGACAAAATGCTCAGCGAGCTTCCGGAGCTTGACGCAGCGAGTGTATGCGTGTGGAATTGCAGCCATGCGGAATGTGCGATTAAAGCATTAAACGCCGGGCTGAATGTAATCTGCGAAAAGCCAATGGCGTATGACGCCTCTCTTGCGCAGGAGATGAAAGATGCTGCCGACAGAAACGGCAAGCTTTTGATGATTGGTTTTTGCATGAGATTTTCGAGCAGTGCAAAAATTGCGCGTGATTTTATAGAAAAAGACTATCTCGGAAATATATATTTCACAAAGGCTCAGTATGTGCGCAGACACGGCAATCCGGGCGGCTGGTTCTGCGACAAAGAGCGCAGCGGCGGCGGACCGATTATTGACTTGGGCGTTCATGTGATTGATTTTACAAGATATCTGATGGGAAATCCGAAGCCTTTGAGTGTTTATGCTGTATCGTTTGACAATCTCGGAAACCGTGAACACCTGAAAAACGGTGTCGAATGGGTTGCTGCGGATCATGTTGACGGCGAAAAGAGCGATGTCGAGGATTTTGCGGCTGCATATATCCGTTATGACAACGGCGCCGTAACAAATCTTGAAACATCATATGATTTTAACGGGAAGGAAAGCCATAAAAATCAGCTCTTCGGCACAAAGGCAGGCATGGATATCAGCGAAAACGGCGACGTTAAGCTTTTCGGTACATATAACGACTATCTTGCGGACATAAACATAGATACAAAAAACTATAAGTTTGCCTCTTCGGAGTTTGACGGCGAAATTGCTCATTTTGTCGATTGCATAGTTAACGGCACAAAGTGCATGGCGCCTGCTGAGGACGGAATTGTAATAATGAAAATTCTGGACGCAATTTATGAGTCCGCAAAAACCGGACACGAGGTTATAATAAAAGGCTTATAACAGAGGGGTTATGATAGAATGATAATAAAAAATGCATTGGTATACGGCTCCGATTTTAAATTTGAAAAAAGAGATATTTGCTTTGACGGCGGCGTTTTTTGTGACGCTGCCGCCGGCGAAACGATTGACGCCGAAGGAATGTATGTTATCCCCGGGCTTATAGATTTGCATTTTCACGGCTGTGACGGGTGTATGCTGATAGACGGCACTCATGAGTCAATTTTTAAAATTGCCAAATATGAGGCAAGAAACGGCATAACGGCAATCTGTCCGTCAACCGAGCCTGTGGAGCACGAAAAGCTTATAAATGCACTCAGAGTTGCCGGCACATACAGCGCAGACAGCGGCGCCGTTTTATGCGGAATAAACCTCGAGGGGCCGTTTCTGACAGCCGAAAAACGCGGCGGAAACGATGAACGATTTTTGTGCAATCCGAGCATTGAGCTTTTTGAGGAGTATCAGAAGGCGGCAAACGGGAAAATAAAAATTGTTGATATTGCTCCCGACCTTGACGGCTCACTTGACTTTATAAAAGAAAAGTCGGACGAGGCTGTCATGTCGCTGGCACATACGCCGGCAAACTATGAAACAGCCGTAAAGGGCTTTGAGGCAGGCGCGGCGCTTGTTACACACCTTTTTAACGGCATGGGTGCATTTCATCACCGCGACACTCATCTTATCGGTGCGGCTATGGACTGCGGCGCATATGTTGAGCTTATCGGCGACGGAATGCATGTGTGCGACTCCATGCTGCGCGCCGCATACCGTATTTTCGGGGCGGAAAAGATAGTTCTCATAAGCGACACGCTGTTTTGTGCCGGTCTGCCCGACGGTCATTATAAGGGCTATTGCGAGCTATATGTCACAAACGGACTTGCAAGACTTCCCGACGGAACAATCAACGGCGCGTCCTCAAATTTATACATGGATATGTGCCACCTCATGGAATGCGGAATACCGAAAGAGGACGCCATACGCATGGCAACATATAATCCGGCGAAGGTTCTCGGCGTTTTGGGAGAGATGGGAACGCTGGAAACGGGCAAAATGGCAAATTTCGTCATTGCGGACAAAAATTTTAAAATCCGCGAAGTTTACGTAAGAGGAAAAAAGGAAGTTTAAATTTTTGGGGGAACCGTAAAAAACTATATGTCACGGCTGCAAGTTTCGGAATATTTTGCGGATTTTGCAAATGTATTCGGTGAACAGCCGACATATCTTCTGAAAATTTTTGCAAAATAAGATGTGCTTTCAAAACCGCACATTTCGCTGACTTCGCTGAGCGGTTTTGTACTGTACGACATAATCTTTTTTGCATATTCGCACCGTATGCGATGGATAAATTCAAACGGGGTTTCGTTTGTCAGACGCTTGAATTCCCTGCAAAAATAGTATTTGCTCAGCCCGACTTGGGCGGCAATATCGTTAAGATTAAGCTGTTTGTTGAAGTTTGAATAGATGTAACCTATGGACAGACGTATGTTTTCGTCTTTTGCGGCGGCGCTTTTTTGAGCGCCGCTGTCCGTATGTCTGCGTGCCAGATACAGAATGAGCGATATAACCGCATGGCGCAGTCCGGCGCTGCGGTAGGGTATGTCGCCGCGGTGCTCTTTTATTACGTTGCAAAAAAGAACGGCTGCGTCATCATCATGCACGAGCTGGCTAAAGTGTATCAGGTTTGTATCAATACCGTTCAAAACGCAAAAGTCATGGTCGGGAATAAGGTAATAATACCTTATTTTTGTTTCTGAGTCCACTCCGTGCGGAACATTTGAATTTACAATAAAAATATCGCCTTCCGAAACAGTGTATACCACTTTGCCGTATGTTATTGTGCCGCTGCCTTCGGCAATATAGAGAATTTCAATGTTTGGGTGCCAGTTTATCTCATGCAAAACGCTGTTTACAAGTGTGTTTTCTTCAAAGTAAAACGGCAGTCCGAAATCCGCAAAGGAATGTGCCTCAAAAAATTCCCTGTTCAAAACAAACACCTCACAAAACAGCAATATTGTTATTATAATTATAATATGTGCTCGAAAAAATGTCAATAAGCAGCAATATTGTTTTGTTTGTGAGGTATAGTGCGCAATTATGTCGGCAAAAAATTTTAATCAAATACATTTCTCAGCCGGTTTAAAGTGTTATCCGCCAAAACATCAAACTCCTCCCGTTTCATATTCAGCGCGCCGTATTTATGTTCGCCCATTTTGTGATACGGCAGAAGTTCAACGCCGAGCGGTCTGTATGCAGCCAGAAATTCCTTTATATTTGTCATTTCTGCAATACTGTCATTTACGCCCGAAATTATCGGAATTCTTATTATAATATTTGCGCCTTGCTCAAATAGTCTGCTCAGATTGTTTAAAATGAGTTTGTTTGATACACCCGTATATTTTTTGTGAATTTCATCATCAAATGCTTTTATGTCGTACAAAAACAAATCGGTATATGGCAAAATTCTTTCAAAATCCTCCCATTTTACATATCCTGCCGTGTCAACCGCCGTATGTATGCCGCTTTTTTTGCACTTTTTTATTATTTCATCAAGAAAATCAATCTGAAGCATACACTCGCCGCCGGAAAAAGTTACACCGCCGCCGGAGTTGTCATAAAACGGCTTATCCTTTATAATTTCGCCGAATACTTCATCAACACCGTATCTTCTGCCGCAAATCTTTTTTGCATCGCTGAAGCAGACAAAATCCGAGCTTTCGGCGCTGACATTTCTGCACCTTCCGCATGCGGTACATTTATCTTTGTAAAATATTATCTGCGGCTGCATCGACTGGCTCTCTGGGTTGTGACACCATTTGCATCTGAGGTTGCAGCCTTTGAAAAATACGGTTGTTCTTATGCCGGGACCGTCAACAAATGAGTTTTTCTGTATATCAAAAATTATCGCATTGTTCATTCGGACACCCCCTATTTTGTCTGAACCGTCCGTTTGATTATTTCGTCCTGCAAGCCTTCGCTGAGAAATACAAAATAATCCGAAAATCCCGACACGCGCACACGCAAATTCCTGTATTTATCGGGTGTTTTCTTTGCATTTATCAAATCTTCTTTTGAAACATATGTGAGCTGAAAATGTGTTCCGCCCATTTTGAAGTATGTTTCAAACAGATAGACAAGCTTTTCAAAGCTTTCATCATTTTTTACAAGCTGCTCATCAAGCAATACATTAGTTACACTCGGACCTGTCAGAATTGAGTATGGGTCACATTTTGCAACCGATGACAGCAGAGCCGTAAGGCCGTTTCTGTCCTTTCCGTCTGCCTGACCTATGCCAAAGCTTATCATATCTCCGAAAAATCTCCCGTCTGGAGTTGCCTTTGTATTGCTTCCGAAAAATTTATGATGCTCGTTATATCCGACGAGATTTCCGAAAATGATTTTCTTTTTCAGATAGCCGCTGCCATCGTTCCACGTTTCGAGGCTTTTGAAAAATTTTTGGGCAATATCGTTTGAACAGGAATCATCATTACCGAAAAAACATCCCTTTTTCAATATATACTCTCTCAGCTCCTCATAGTCCGCCCAGTTATTCTTCAGCGCCTCAATAAGCTGATGCATTGTTATGCGCTTTTCATCAAAAACCATCTGTTTTGTTACGCATAGAGAATCGATAACATTCGTAATACCTATAAGCAGCCCTACGGCGATATAGCTTTCTGTTCCGTTCTGTGTAACGCTTTTTGCATTTTCGATACAGCCGTCTATAAGCATGTTGCTTACCAGATTGCAGTCGCGGCTGCGTATGCGCTGAAAACCTTCTCCTATTTTGTCTGCCTCATCAAGGTCTTTAAACATTTCCTCTTGAAATATGCTGTAAAATTTGTCAAAAGTATCCGCATTTTTGATATCGTCGCTTCGGTCGAAGAAGATATTTTGAACACAGCGTACAATATTCATCGGGTCAAATCCGAACACAATCCCTCCGGGCAGAGCAATTTCATTACAGCCGATCATTGTGTAATTTACCGCCTTACTGTACGGAATACCTGTGTATTTCATCAAACCCTTTATGCGCGGTTCATCGTTTACAAACGCTATTCGTTTGTTCGGGTCTTTGCGCTCACAGTCCATCATATAGCGCAAAACCTCATGCGGCGTCTTTTCGGTATGACGCAGCGAAATCTGCGGAATCCATGTAGGAAGCTCCATGAGTGAATCCACTATTAATTTTGAAAGCTCGTTAAATCCGTCCTCACCATTTTCAAGATAACCGCCTACACAAAAATGCGATTCACCTCCGCGGTAAAACCGGTCTGACGATATGGACGTTCTTGCCTGAATCATTAAAAATAATTCCTGCAAATATTCCGCTGCACTTTCTTTTGTCAAAATTCCGCTTTCGGTATCGGCTTTGTAAAACGGATAAAGATATCTGTCAGCCAAGCCTATACTGTCGGGGAGCAGGCTGAAACAAATATACAGCGACAAAACGGCTTCATAAAAGCTTTTTGCAGGATTTTCCGGCACATTTCTAAGCGCCGATGACAGTTTTTCGAGATTTTCTTTATAACCTTTGTCAGACACCGTTTTTGAAATTTGCAGTGATTTGTCCGAGCATTTTCTTGCCCAGAAAATAAGGGCGTCGCAGATATCCGACTGCGTTTCCAGAAATTCAATTGCGTCCTTATCGCCGCTATGAGCGTTCATCGATTTTTCTATGTCGCTTTTTACACCCGATATGCCGCGGTTAATGATTTTGCCGAAATCGCCTGCCGAATGCTGCCATTCAAAGGTCAGCAAATTGTTGACGGGCTTGTTATAGAAATGCTCACATGCCGTCTGAAAATTTTTGTGCCCAGACCTGCCGAATACATCTCCCTCCACACTTCCGTCAAAATTAAAAAGCCCCGTAAAGCAGCTTTCCTCCGCAATCATCGGTTCCTGATTTTTTATGTATTCGCATACGCGCTTGCCCGACATTTTTACAGGGGACAAAAATAAGTCGCACCTGTCATATTCCGTTTTTACCGGTTTGACGTACATATTGCCCGAAATCGTTTTTTGTAGCAGCTTTTTTATTCTTTCATTCATTATTTACACCCTCCATGTACTATCTTATTGAATATCCTCCGTCGATAATAACCGTTTCGCCGCATATCATTTTTGCTTCCTCACTTACGAGATACATTGCAAGCTGTGCTATTTCCTCAGCGGTGGAATATCTGCCGTAGGGAATACGGCTGTGCGCTATCGGATCCCCTTCTTTCCAATTATTCATTTCAGTTGCCACAGGCCCCGGAGCTATGCCGTTTATTGTTATACCGTCAGGGGCAAACATTTTTCCCCAGCCGCGCGTCAGACCTGTTGCGGCAATTTTTGATGCACCGTAAGCGCCGTATATGGGTTCTTCGCCCGCAACCGAGGTCATATTTAAGATATTGCCTTTTATTTTATGTTCAAGCATATAATTTACCGCTGCCTGCATTACAAAAAATACGGCGCTTGTGTTTGTGTTCATTACCAATGACCATTCATCTGCTGTTGTTTTTAAAAGCTTTGATTTGTCCCATTCACTTCTTTGGGCAAAAATTCCGGCATTGTTTACCACGATATCAAGTCCGCCCATAATATCAGATATTTCTTTTATTTTTTTATCGGCAACATCAAGCTGCGATATATCCCAAACGATAGGTATAACATTGTTTCCGATTTTCTCTGCGGCTTTTTCGATAGTTGACGCATTGCGGCCTGTTATGGTGACTGTATAGCCTTTATCTGACATTAATTCAGCTATTGCGCGTCCTATACCGCGGCTTCCGCCTGTGACTAAAGCTTTAATCATTATTTACACCTCCATGCAATCATGTTATGCTTTGATTATATTACAATCTCATAAAAAGTAAATGTTTGCAAAGAGAAATTTTTGTTTGAAACGGATATAATGCTTGCATTAAAAAAAACAAAATGTTATACTGTAAAAAACGGATAAAAACAGAGGTGAAAATAAAATGCAAAACGAAACAATCGGACAAATATATACAGATGACGCGGTATTTTTTTATGATACCCTGACGGAGGGCAAACCCTTTATCTCTTCCTCTCCGAGAAATCATGAAAGCCTGTTTTTTGTTACAAAAGGAACGCTTGCTTATGAAAAGCAAGGTAAAACGGAAATTATAAGAGAGGGGTGTGTCGGATATGTTGCAAGAGGTTCATCAGATAAAAGCAGCGCACATAATTGTCCTGCCGTTTCGTACGTTGTGGTAAATTTTAATTTTGGCAGAGAAAATTATGCACCGAAACGTACTCTTCCGTTTGAAACGGTTTGTGCCGAAGAAACGGCGTATAAGTATGAAAAATTGTTCAGAGAAGGTCTTTATGAATATAATCCTGAGCTGCAGGGTTCGCAGATGATATGCAGCGGAATACTGCGCCGTATAATAGGTATGCTGTACAATGATTACACATTAAGAGGCGCCGATCCCGCAAAGGCAAAAAAGATAGAAAAATCGCTCGACTATTTAAAGCAAAACTACCATCGTCCGAATTTGAAAATAAGCGAGCTTGCCGATATTGCAAATGTGAGCGAAAAGCATTTCAGGTGTCTGTTCTTTGATGTGTATAAAAAGAGCCCGCATGAATTTCTGAGAGATTTTCGTCTGAATAAAGCCGTGCTGCTGCTTATGAATACATCAAAGCAGATTTCGGAGATAGCAGTTCAATGCGGTTTTTCGGACGTATATTCCTTCAGCCATTGTTTCAAAAAAACATACGGCATATCGCCGAAAGCGTACAGAGAGGGTATCGCCGGCGGCAACATGGCACCGATTTTATAAACAGGGCAATTTCATAAAAAACTGCATAAAAAAGAGAAAAACCCTTATAAACGAGCTTTTCTCTTTTTGTTTTTGCTTCTTTAAAATAAATGTCTGCTTGCTTAATCCTTTAGCTTCAGCCTTATTACGGTATCAATCTTATCCGACAAATTTGCATCTCCGACATCAACAAACACAAGCTTATCGCCGCCCTCATACTGATCCTCGTTCCACGGCACACACATAACAAGCTCGCTGCCATCACTTATAAGACGCACATTTTCAACCTCGTGTCCAGTACGGAAGCAGAGCGTGCTTGTGGAGGTGTCATACACATGCGCATAAAGCATGTTTTTGTTCTGCGTATATCTGCCCCAGTCGGGCTTTGCAAGCTCAGACGCGCCGCATCCGTATATGCTTTCACTGTTATAGTACATCCAATCGGCAACCTCTTCGAGAATTTTAACGCTTTCGCGCGGAAAATCGCCTTTTGCCGTAGGTCCGATATTCAAAAGCAGGTTTCCTCCTTTGCTTACACAGTCGATAAGCGTTCTTATAACCGTTTTTGCGGATTTGTAATTTTTGTCCTTTGAGCAGTAGCCCCAATGATCGTTTAAAGTCATACAGCTTTCCCATGCTATGCTGCGCCCTTTGTCATCAACAAGCGGCGCTCGTGGGATCATCTGCTCGGGCGACTTAAAATCGCCTGCATATATCGGCTCATCTTCAAAACTTTTGCGCTCTGTGCCGTCGCCGCCGAGACGGTTATTCAAAACGATGTCGGGCTGATATGAGCGAATCATTTTTACAAGCTCCGTTGCCTTCCATTTTTCACCCTTCATGTCGTCATACGAAAAGTCAAACCACAGCAAATCAATTTTGCCGTAATTTGTCATAAGCTCACGCACCTGATTATGCATATATGTAACATAGTTATCAAAATTTCTGTTATCGTTTTTATATGCTTCATTGTTGCGCATGGGGTGCTGTCTGTCGCCGTAATGCGGATAGTCGGGATGGTGCCAGTCAAGCAGTGAATAGTAAAAACCGATTTTTATGCCCTCGGCACGGAATGCGTCAACAAATTCGCGCACCAAATCACGTCCTGCCGGTGTATTTGTCGCTTTAAAATCCGTATATGCCGAATCGAACAGGCAGAAGCCCTCATGGTGTTTAGTTGTAAGCACTGCATACTTCATGCCGGCATTTTTGGCAAGCTTTGCCCACTTTTTCGCATCATAATGCACGGGGTTAAACTCCTCAAAAAGCGGCATATATTCCTCCTCGGGAATTTCCTCATGGCTTCTTACCCATTCATGACGGGCGGGAATTGAATAAAGACCCCAGTGGATAAACATTCCGAAACGGTCATGCCGGAACCATTCTGTGCGTTTTACCTTTTCTTCATATGACATATTTGCTGCCTCCTTGAATTTTTATATTTACAAACAGATAATAACAGATGTATAATAAATTGTATATGTAAAATCTTATTGTTTTGTTGTATATTTTTAACTTAATCGGAGGCATAAAAATGTACGGTCAGTTTTCAAATTTATATATAAATTACTACTACGGCGGTCATACACGCCTCGGCGCAGGCTGGGGCGAAAAAAACGCAGTGTGTCCCTATAACAAGGCATACTTCATAACGCACGGAGAATGTGAAATTGTGGCAGATGGGCAGGTTTATCGCGGAATATCGGGCGATTTTTTTATGATACCGGCAGGCACAAAGCATTCTTTTTATCACATAAACGAAAATTATATCACAAAATACTGGTTCCATTTTGACGCAAGAGCTGGTGACGAAAATATTTTTCACACCGTGCATATTCCGTACTGTATAAATTTTTCTCAGACAAAAAAGCTTATACCGATTTTCAAAAGCATTTTCAAAAACGCCTCTTCCGATAATGCATCATCACAGCTGTTTTTGAACGCAAAAATACTTGAACTGCTGAGTATATATCTTGATGCGGCAGGAACGTCTGCGGCTGTGCAGAGCACGGAGGAGCCGGACATAATAAATGTACTTCTTGAGTATATAAGCGAAAACACAGACAAAAACATCTCCGTGGCAGAGCTTTCCGAAATTGCCCATTTTCACCCGAATTATCTCGTGCGCTTCTTCAAGGAGCGCATGGGTGTACCGCCGGCAAAATACATAAACGGTGTAAAGCTCGAGAAAGCAAAATCCATGCTCGAAAATACGCATATGCCGATAAAAGACATAATGCGCGCGGTAGGTTTTGATGATTACAGTCATTTTTCAAAGTTTTTCAAAACATACAGCGGCTACCCGCCAAAGGCCTTCCGAAGCTGTTTTTCAAAGCTGTAAAATCCGTTTTATAAATCCGCACAAATTCATACATGCATGCACAAAAAAAGCCGCTGCCCGTATAAGGCAACGGTTTTTTTGATTTTAACTTACTTTACGACAAGCTCTCCGTCACTGACATCAACGGTAATTGTATCACCGCTCTTTATGTGGCTTTCAAGCATTTTCTCTGCCAGCAAATCCTCAATCTTCGACTGTATCGCACGGCGCAGCGGTCTTGCTCCGTATACGGGGTCGAAGCCCTCTTTTGCAATGTGGCTCACAGCCTCATCGGTAAACTCTGCCGTTATGCCGTTTTCAGCAAGACGCTTTTTGAGCGTATTCAGCATAAGCGCCGCAATCTGCTTGATTTCCTCCTCATCGAGCTGATGGAACACGATAATGTCATCAATTCTGTTCAGAAATTCGGGACGGAAGTTCTTTTTAAGTTCTCCCAGAACATCGTCTTTGATTTTATCATAGCTCTTGTTTTCATCATCTGCGTCCGACGAGAAACCGAGCTTCTGTCCTTTTTGCGCTGTAATAAGGCGCGCACCGATATTTGACGTCATGATTATGACAGTATTTCTGAAATCCACACGGCGTCCCTGCGAGTCTGTCAATATGCCGTCCTCAAGAATTTGCAGAAGAATATTGAACACATCGGGGTGCGCTTTTTCAATCTCATCAAAAAGTATTACACTGTAAGGTTTGCGGCGTACCTTTTCGGTGAGCTGCCCTGCATCGTCATAGCCGACATATCCCGGAGGCGAACCGACAAGTCTTGATACGGAGTGTTTCTCCATGTATTCCGACATATCAACACGTATCATGTCGTCTTCAGAGCCGAACATCGCCTCTGCAAGAGCCTTTGACAGCTCTGTTTTGCCGACACCCGTGGGACCGAGGAATATGAATGAGCCTATAGGACGCTTCGGGTCCTTTATGCCCACACGTCCGCGCCTAATTGCCTTTGCAACGGCGCTCACCGCCTCGCTCTGACCGATTACACGCTTGTGCAGCGTATCCTCCATGTGAAGAAGTCTTTCCGATTCATCTGTCGTGAGCCTTGCCACGGGAATATTTGTCCAGTCAGCCACAACGGAAGCAATCTGCTCTTCGTCAACACAGGATTTTTCGGTGGTGTTTTTATCCTTCCATGCGTCCTGCTCGCGCTTCAGCTCCTCCTCGGCTGCCTTTTCCTCATCACGCAGCGACGCCGCACGCTCAAAATCCTGAACCGCAACCGCAGACTCCTTTTCTGCGGTTATCTTTGCCAGTTTGTCCTCAAGCTCTTTCAACGTCGGCGGCGCTGTCAGTACGCCCAGACGTACTTTTGATGCCGCCTCATCGATAAGGTCAATCGCCTTATCGGGCAAAAATCTGTCGGTGATATAACGTGACGACAGCTCAACTGCGGCTTTGATTGCCGCATCGGTAATTTTTACGCCGTGGTGTGCCTCATATTTATCACGTATACCCATGAGGATTTTTACGCTTTCCTCCTGTGTCGGCTCACCGACCGTAATCGGCTGAAAACGTCTTTCGAGAGCCGAATCCTTTTCTATGTGCTTACGGTATTCTTCAAGCGTTGTTGCGCCGATCATCTGTATTTCACCGCGCGCAAGCGACGGTTTTAAGATGTTTGACGCATCGATTGCGCCCTCCGCCGCACCGGCGCCGATAATTGTGTGAACTTCATCGACAAACAGTATTACGTTGCCCGCCTTTGCAACCTCGGACATTGCCGTTTTGAGCCTTTCTTCAAACTCACCGCGGTACTTTGCGCCGGCAATCATTGAGGACAAATCGAGTGTAAACAGTCTTTTTCCGCGCAGTACCTCAGGCACATCGCCCGATGCAATCTTCTGTGCCAGACCTTCGATTACCGCCGTTTTGCCGACGCCCGGCTCGCCTATGAGACAGGGATTATTCTTTGTACGTCTTGACAAAATCTGAATAACACGCGCAATCTCTTTGTCACGTCCGATTACAGGGTCAAATTTACCCTCCTGTGCCATCTTTGTAAAATCGCGCCCGAACTGGTCAAGCGTTGGCGTGTTTGTTCTTCCGCCGCTGCGTGCCTGTCCCGACGGCGCCATCTCATCGTATGAGTCAATTCCGCCCGCCGCACCGGAATATCCCGATACCGCCGACATGATTTCGGCATAGAATGACGGCAAATCGATACCAAGCTCGCTCAAAATCTTAATTGCAACACTCTCACCCTCACGGATAAGCGCCAAAAGCATGTGCTCTGTTCCGATATAGTTATGCGCCAACTTGCGCGCCTCGGCAAAGCTCAGCTCAATCACTCTCTTTGTACGCGGAGTCATCATGAGCTGCGAATTTTTTGAAAGCTCCTCATTTTTGCCCATAAGCTCCACTATTTTTTCACGGACAACCTCGGCGCTTACGCCTTTTGCCGAAAGCATTTTTCCCGCGATTGCGCTTTCGTCGGCGCAAAGTCCTGCCAGAATATGTTCTGTTCCGATATAGCCGTGTCCGAGCTCACATGCGCATGCATGCGCGCTGCGGAGCGCTTCCTGTGCTTTTTGTGTAAAACGATTATCAAAGGTCATAGTATATCTCTCCTTTCATGACGCCGCACGATTACAGCGCCTCTCTTATCATATCCGCACGTGCCTTGTCGCGTTCGCGTGCAGAAAGTGTCCTCCCTGCTTCAAGGCTTATGTGCGCCGGTTCTGCTTTTATCATCAGACGCGTTATTGCTTCTTGATTTACCTCTGTTATTATACCCATATTTACGCCGAGCCTTACCTGTGAAAGCAAGCTTTCACATTCCGCCGACGAAAGCGTGCGCGCATATTTGAGCGTACCGTAAGCCCTCCATATCGTGTCGGGCAGCTCGTCGGGGTTTGACTGCATGAGCTTTTTGCGAAGCTCGCGCTCTGTTTTGATGAGCTGTTTTGCTATATTTTTAAGCTTTTCGCATGTCTGCTCCTCGCTTATGCCGAGCGTAATCTGATTTGAGAGCTGGTATAAATCGCCCTTTGACTCACTGCCCTCACCGTAGAGTCCGCGTATCGTCAGCCCGAGCTTGCCGACCTCGCCGGCAATCATATTTATGCGCCCTGCCATACGAAGCGCCGGCAGATGCAGCATTACCGACGCACGCAGTCCCGTGCCGACGTTTGTCGGGCAATGTGTCAGATAGCCGAATTGTGAGTCAAACGCATATTCGAGCTTTTCGCCGAGTTTATCATCAAGTGCGTCAGCCTTTTCATATGCGCCATCCACATCAAATCCCGGCACAATAACCTGAAGCCTCAGATGGTCCTCCTCGCCGACCATTATACTCATATCGCCGCTGTCTGCCAGAAACAGCGCCTTATTTTTGCCGTTCAGCATTTCGCGGCTTATCAGATGCTCTTCAACAAGCGAATGTTTGTTAAGCTCGGGGGCATTATCAAGGTTAAGATACTCAAACCCATCGCCGAGCGCGTTTTTTACATCGTCAGTTATCTTTTTCGCGTCATTATCGCTCCACTTCGGCGGAAACGAAACTCCCGAAACATTTCTTGCCAAACGTATTCTCGTACTGATTACAACATCGTTATCAGAGCCCGTTTTATCAAACCATGTCATGTTAACGCACCTCCTTGAGCCTGTTTATCTCGTCACGCAGCTGTGCGGCATGCTCAAAATCCTGTTTTTCAACCGCTGCCGCAAGCTCTGCACTGAGCTTTTCAATTTTGCGCTTTGTTTTAATCTTTTTATCGGCATTTTTTGAAATTTTGCCCGTATGCTCGGCGTTGCCGTGAATACTTCCCAAAACCTGCACAAGATACGGTCTGAATGCCTCATAGCATTTCGGACAGCCGAGCTTGCCTGTTTTTGAAAATTCCGCAAGGCTCATCATACATTCCGGACAAACCTCGTTCGGCACACTGACCGTCGGTTTGTCTGCAAACAAATTAAAATCATCATCAAAAAAATCTGAAAACAAATCATATAACATATCAAAAACCTCCCTCATATAACATAGTTTTTTGCCTCATACAAGGCTCAAAAGCATATTCTTAAACTGCTGCGCCCTGTATTCATCACTCTGCGGTCTTATAAACGGTATCGCTCTGTCGCACAGCACACTTTCCATCAAATCAAGCTCTCGCTTTGTAATTATGTTTGAGCTGAGCATGTTTGAAAGCATTGCATGCACGCTGTCAAAGCTTATCGATGAGCCGATTGAGTTTACAACATGCATCAGATAGTTGCTTCCCGAAACCTCGACACGGCGTATGCGGATAAATCCGCCGCCTCCGCGCTTGCTTTCCACTATATATCCGCGCTGTCCCGTAAAACGTGTATCTATAACGTAATTAATCTGTGACGGCGCACATGCAAAGTGTGACGCAAGCTCGTTTCTTTTCAGCGTAACATCAGACTCGCTGTCAAGCATATCGAGCAGGAACTGTTCAATTACATCACTCATCTTCATTTTGTAATCACCTCTTTACCGAAGGACAAAGTCCGTTTCGTCAAAGCCTCTTTTGTTTCAATTTCTCATTTTACCTCTTTGACTTTGACTTTCTTTGACCTTTGTGGCTTTAGTATAGCACCGCATATTTTGTTTGTCAATACCTTTTTTGTAAATGTTCACAAAAAAATCATATTTTTCATACTTTAAAAATATTTATAGTTCACTATTGCATTTATATGCATAATAGTGTATAATTATAAAAAACACCGTATAATTGCAGCTTTATATTTATATATGCATGTACATGTCGGATTATTCCCGATGTTCAAGTAAAATATAACTGCAAAAGCTAATATATGGGAGGTATGGCGATATGACGCTTTCGGAAATTATAAACACGGACAAAACTTATTATATGAATACCTTCGGCGACAGACTGCCCATATGCTTTGAATACGGCAAAGGCATAAATCTGTTTGACACCGACGGAAATAAGTATACCGACTTTTTTGCAGGAATTGCCGTAAATGTTTTGGGATATTCGCACCCGAAATATGTGGAGGCGCTGTGCGAACAGGCAAAAAAGCTTATGCACACGTCAAGTTTGTACTATGTAAAGTCACAAGCACAGCTTGCAAAAAAAATCGCCGATATTTCATGTGCGGACAGAGTTTTTCTTGCAAATTCCGGCGCTGAGGCAAACGAAGGCGCGATAAAGCTTGCAAAAATTTATTTCTATAAAAAGGGCATGCAGAAAACGGACATAATAACGCTTAATTCGTCCTTCCACGGCCGCACGCTTGCAACCGTTGCGGCGACAGGTCAGCCAAAGTATCAAAAACCGTACAAACCGCTGACCCCCGGCTTTTCGCATGTGCCGATTAATGATTTTGGCGCACTTTGTGCCGCCGTTACCGACAAAACCGCGGCAATAATGCTGGAGCTTATACAGGGCGAGAGCGGAGTGTACCCGTGCGATACGGAATATGTGAAAAAGGTCCGCGCACTGTGTGACGAGAAGGATATAGTGCTTATCGTTGACGAGGTGCAAACCGGCATAGGCCGCACGGGAAAAATGTTTGCATACGAAAATTACGGCATAGAGCCGGATATATTCACGCTTGCAAAAGCTCTCGGCGGCGGTGTGCCGATAGGCGCTGTGTGTGCAAAAGAAAAATTTTGCGCATTTGAGCCCGGCGACCATGGCTCAACCTTCGGCGGAAATCCGTTTTGCAGCGCGGCAGGCTGTGCGGTGCTTGATATAATGCAGAGCGAAAATCTTGCAGAAAACGCCGCAAAGGTCGGTGCATATCTCAAAAGTGCACTCGAAAAACTTCAAAAGAAGTACCCGTCGGTGACTTCTCAGGTACGCGGAACGGGGCTTATGCTCGGTGTTGAGTACAAAGACGGTTTGGCAAAAAAGGTCAGCTCACTTCTTTTTGAAAAGAAAATTCTGTGCGGAAGCACGGCAACCACACTTCGTATTCTGCCGCCGCTGATTATCGGAGAAAATGACGCAGATATGTTTGCTGCGGCGCTTGATGAAGTGACGCAGGCGGTTATGAATTAATTTTATATAAATTAAAAAGGCGGATTTTATGCCTGTGCGATTTTTCCTCTCTTCGTTCGGAAACGTACATCGGCTAAATAATCTCTTATCATTCCTTGCCCTGCTGATAAGAGTTTTCCAAACTACTATATTTTTGCCTTGCAGGGCGGCGGAATGGAGATATAACGCGAAAGTTCCTTTCACGTTAGCCTCCGGCGGATTTTATGCCTGTGCGATTTTTCCTCTCTTCGTTCGGAAACGCACATCGGCTAAATAATCTCTTATCATTCCTTGCCCTGCTGATATGAGATTTCCAAACTACTATATTTTTGCCTTGCAGGGCGGCGGAATGGAGATTATTTATGAAAGATTTTATAAGTTTACACGATTTTACAAAAGAACAGATTTTGGATATGCTGAAGCTTGCAATAAAGCTGAAAAGTGAGCTTAAAAGCGGAATTGCCCACCCAATTCTGAAGGGAAAAACACTCGGCATGATATTTACAAAATCCTCCACAAGAACACGTGTGTCGTTTGAGGTCGGAATGATGCAGCTCGGCGGCTATCCGCTGTTTCTAAGCTCCGCCGATATCCAGCTCGGACGCGGCGAAAGCATATATGATACGGCAAATGTTCTTTCGCGCTATCTCGACGGAATAATGATAAGAACTTATGCACACAGCGATGTGACAGACCTTGCAAAATATGCGACAATCCCGATTATAAACGGTCTTACCGACCTGCTGCACCCATGCCAGGTGCTCGCTGATTTGCAGACAGCATATGAACACAAGGGCAAGCTTGAGGGCTTAAAGCTCGCTTATCTCGGCGACGGAAACAATATGGCACATTCTCTTCTGTACGGCTGTGCGAAAACGGGAATGAATATTGCCGTTGCAACGCCCGAAGGATATATGTGCGACAGCGAGGTTGTTGAGAATGCAAAATCCGATGCAAAGCAGAGCGGCTCAGAAGTTATCATAACAAACGACCCCGAAGAGGCAATCAAAAATGCCGATGTTGTATATACCGACACATGGGTAAGCATGGGGCAGGAGGCAGAAAAGGAGCAGCGCCTTAAAATTTTCACTCCTTACCAGGTTAATGAAAAGCTGTTTTCAAAAGCTGCCGATGACGCAATATTTATGCATTGTCTGCCGGCATACCGCGGCTTTGAAGTAACGGAAGACGTTATAGACGGGGCACATTCCGTAATTTTTAATGAGGCGGAAAACAGGCTGCATGCACAAAAAGCGGTAATGGCAACATTTATGGCATAATAACTGACGCAAAAGGGAGGAAAAAGACAATGGAAGTCGGTTTTGAGGTACGTATAGCGACTTATGAAGATATTGACGCAATCGAGCAGATTACGCGCGAGGCGTTTGAAAAGTACGCAAGCATGATTGGCAACAGCAATATACAGGCATTAAACGAAACGAAGGACGATATAAAAAACGATATCGACACATCAATCGTTCTTGTTGCATTTATGGACAATGTACCTGTCGGAAGTGTCCGCGTAAAGGTAAATGATGAGGACAAAACCGCATATCTGAGCCGTTTCGGCGTAAAAATAAGCACTCAGAATAACGGCATAGGCAAGTCGCTCATAAATTTGGTTGACATAAAAATGCGCGAAATGGGAGTAAAAAAGCTCATGCTTCATACGGGGGCAAAGGTTAGCTCTCTTGTACGGTTCTATTACGGGCGCGGATTTTATATAGATTCCACAACAAAAGACAGAGGATATATACGCGCACTTATGTGTAAGGATTATGAGTAAAAGTCCGCCTCTGAAGAAAAAAACAATTTTCATATTAAACCTCTTGTTAACGCTTTTGCGATATGATGTAGCATTGTTTATAAATATACAACATATAGTGTAGTGCTTTTGCATGTTTTTCTTGTAAAAGCACTTTTTATGTGGTAGAATATGTTTGTCAAAACAAAAAACACATTTTAATAGGAAAGTTTTCGCAGGAGACTAAAAATGGACTTAGATAATACGGATATAAAATACAGGCAAATTTTAGCTAAAATAGCACAGCTTGAACATGATAAACTGCTGCTTCGCGACAGCAGCTTTGAGGAAACTTTTTCAGATATATGCGAATGCTTTAAAATTATATCTGAACTGAAAAAACATTCTTCCGGGCAAAATAACAAGGCTGCCCCGGGGCAGCCTTCATTACATCGTTAACGTTTATTTGCTATTAACGTTTATTTATTTCTTTTTTAATTTATTTCTCTTAATTTATTTTTGTTTTATAATCTTATGTGAAAAAATTACTCTTCGGTCGGATTCTCCCAGTTATGATAAACATTTTGCACGTCATCATCATCTTCAAGCATTTCCAAAAGCTTATTCATGCACTTTATATCTTCTTCATCGGTAAGTGTAACCGTTGTCTGCGGAACCATTTCAACATCTGCCGAGCTTAGTGTGTACTTTTTTTCGAGAACATCGCGCACAGCGCCGAGCGAATCGGGATCGCATGTTATTTCAAAATAGCCCTCTTCTGCCGCAAAATCCTCTGCCCCCGCATCAAGTGCGTCCATCATAACAGCGTCCTCATCTCCGCCGTCATTTTCGATTATTATTATGCCCTTTTTATCAAACATAAAGCTTACACAGCCGTTCTGTCCGAGGTTACCGTGGAATTTATCGAAATAATGGCGCATATCGCCCGCCGTTCGGTTTCTGTTGTCCGTAAGCGTTTCAACAATTACCGCAATACCGTTCGGACCGTAGCCCTCATATACGATATCCTCATAGTTATCTCCGCCCGTTTCGCCTGCGGCTTTTTTGATTGTACGCATAATGTTGTCGTTAGGCATGTTATTTGCACGCGCTTTTGCCATAATATCCTTAAGCTTTGAGTTATTGTCGGGGTCGGGTCCGCCGGCTTTTACAACAACGGTAATTTCACGTGCGATTTTCGTGAAAATTTTTGCTCTCTGGGCATCATTTGCACCCTTTTTTCTTTTAATGGTACTCCATTTGGAATGTCCTGACATTTTGCTTCACTCCTGTTATTTTTATTAATATGAATAATATAGTCACATAGATATATTTATTTTACCACATAATTACTGTTTTGTCCATTAAAATAAGAATAAAAACCAAAATGCAAACACAAACGCATATGCAAAGCTTAAAAAATTTTCCCTAAAATAATAAAAAACTTCTTGACAAACTATTTATACAAATGTATAATATGAGTGTAATATACAGTTGTATAATATAATAGCAAATCAGAATACGGAGGCAGTATCATGACAGAACGCAGAGAAAATACCGGCAGCATACACCGTCTGCCCGAAACAGAACTCACCGTGATGAAAATTATATGGAAAAACGGTGAAAACGTAAGCTCGGACACCGTTGTGAGCAGTTTTTGCGAATATAAAAAGTGGGAGCGGCCGGCAATACTGACGCTTTTGAAAAGGCTTGAAGCAAAAGGCTTTGTAAAAAGCAGAAAAGAAGGCAAGATGAATACATACACACCGCTTGTCGCAGAAAAGGATTATCTTGAATTTGAAGGGAAAAACTTTCTGAAAAATTTATACGGCAACTCCGTGAAGCGGTTTGTGGCGTCGCTGTATGACGGCAAAAGCATTTCAAAAGAAGATTTGGAGGAATTAAAGCGTTTTATTGAGGAGGCAGAATAGATGCTCGGGAATATCCTTTCGGTTTCACTTTCAACATCTGCCGTAATAGCGCTTGTTGCTGCGGTACAATCGCTTTTCGGCAAAAAATATTCGGTAAAATGGCGCTATTACGCATGGCTCATAATTACACTGCGGCTGCTTCTGCCGTTTGATTTTTCAATTCCCGAAGCGCCCGTAAATATCGGAGTTTTATACGATACGCAAAACAGCGCTCAAGCTCTGCCCGATTACACGGTAAAAACGGCGCTGCCGCAGACCAAGGAAAATTTTGCGCCGCAGAACGCAGATATCGCCGCTGTCGATACGGGCAAGATACCAAAAGAGCTTCAGAGCCAAAAGTCCTTCAGGCTGCCCGATTTGCGCACCGTTTGCACGGTAATATGGTTTTCGGGCGTTATGCTTTACCTTTTGTATAACGCAGTGTGCTATATGATTTTTCGGCGCAGGATAAAGCCGCTCAAATACATAGACAAAAGCAGCCGTCCGTATGTTGCGGTGTGCGAAAATATCAATTCCCCAATGCTTGCCGGATATAAAAGTCCGACAATACTGCTTCCCGATACGGAATATGCCGAAGAGGAGCTTTCGTTTATCCTTGCCCATGAGAACGTGCATTTCAGACGCAAAGATTTATGGTATAAGCTTATGCTGATATGCGCATGTGCAATCCACTGGTTTAATCCTTTCGTTCATATCATGGCGCATATGGCAAACAGGGATATGGAACTTTCATGCGACGAGAAGGTTGTTTCGGGCAGAGATATTTCTTTCAGAAAAAAATATTCATCAGCAATACTTAATACGGCAAGGCCCGAAAAAGCAGGGGCGTTTTCAACTTATTTCAAAGGAGGCAAAAAGGACATGAAAAAACGTTTTGAAAACATTTTGAGCACAGGCATAAAGCACAAAGGCATAGCCGCGCTTATATTCACACTTGCTGTCATCACCGCCGCGGGAATATTTGTAGCATGCGGCAACGGTTACACCTATAAAAACTCACAGCTCGGCTTTTCGCTCGAGCTGCCCTCCTCGTGGAAAGAGGACTGTGAAATCGTTGAAAACGGCAGTTCTGTAATGTTTTATAACAGTGCAAATCACAAATATGACGGCGGCGGACTTCTGTTTTATATCGAGCGCATGGACGGAACGCTGAGCAATGAGCAGATAAACGAGCCCGGTGGACGCATTGTTGCGGCACATGCAAACGGCTATACATATGTTGCCGGCACACCCACAGATGTACAGTATGACGTGCAGAACAAAAAACTCTCGGAAAGCTACATGTCGATGTACGATCAGGCGGAGGGCATATATACGAAGATAAAAACGTTTGAGCCCGACGGCGGTATGCCGAACAGCGTTGTTACACGCCTGTATGCAAACAAAAACACATATACGGGCGACAATTCTGCAGTGAGCAGTATTGTGGCGCAGACCGAGTTCACAACTCTTCCCGTAAGCTCAATCAGCCTGAAAACCGACTCTGAGCCATACGGTATAACGGTTAACTATAAAGTTGAGTCGCGTTCCGGCTACCGCTATATGAACACCGCAGGCTTCAGACAGACCGCCGCAATAATGTTTGCGCTTATACCGAATGCCGGCGAAATTCGCTTTGCCGTATATGACGACTACTCCGACCTTTCAAATCCCGACACGGCATTTTATTCGTCATATTACGCAAGAAATGATATGGCACAGTACGGCGATTTTCTGACGACGCAGAATATTGAAAACGCCGCATCATCTTCCGAAAGCTTTGCCGAATACTATAACCTTGTCAAAAATATGGAAGATGACTACTCAAACACAAACGCAGCCGGCAAAAATGCACGCCTAAATGAAATTTACCGCATAATCGGCGATGACAGCGAAATCGTCACAAACAGCCTGATAACAGCCGATATTTCCGTAGATGACTCTGCCGCCGCAAAGCTTGATGAGCTGTTTTCCGATTTTACGCAGTCAAAAAACTATATCGGAAAAACACTTCGTGTTGAGGGTGCGGCTGTTAGAAATTTTAAAACAGGCGCTATGTCGTATGCGGCATTCCTTTTTGACGGCACAAATCTTTTGAGCCATGTGAGCTACTCCAAAGAGAACGCACAGATGAAAGCTATCGAATGGTTTATAAATAACGCAAACTTATAAAAAAATCGTTTGTACGGCTTTTTACATATTAAAATTAATTAATCCGTATCTTGTGCTGCACAGCGGTGCATGATACGGATTTTTTTGCATAAATTACGGCATCGGACAAAAATATCGCAGTCAAACGCTTTACTTTCGCACATTAAAGTGATATAATCATAATTAAAGAAAAAAACTTTGTGCGGCAATAATCGAAAGGATTGATATATGTGAATTCAAAGCATAAAAAAATTGATACAAAAAAGCTTGCGGAATGTATCCTTGCGCTTGAAACACCTGAGGAATGCGAGGCGTTTTTTCTTGACCTTTGCACAATGAGCGAAATCGGAGCCATGGTTCAGCGCCTCGAAGTGGCACAAATGCTGCGCCGGGAGCTTGTGTATAACGAAATTGCCGCAAAAACAGGCGCATCATCAGCCACAATAAGCCGTGTGGCAAGATGTCTGAATTACGGCACGGGCGGATATGAAATGGCGCTCACAAGAACCGAGGGCGAAAACAGCTCGGACGGTTAACAGAAATAACGGGAAATACGGTGGGAACAAATGGACTGCTATCTTGACTTTGCAAAAATTTATGACGAGCTGATATGCGGCGATATAGACTATGAAGCAATCGCCGATTTTATCGGAAAGGCTGTCGCGCCTTCGGGCGAAGGTGCAGCTCTTATGCTCGATTTGGCATGCGGAACGGGCACGCTTACCGACATACTCGCGCGCCGCGGTTATGACATGATAGGCGTTGATTTGTCATATGATATGCTTAACATAGCGCGCAAAAAAAACGAAAACATACTTTATCTGTGCCAGGATATGCGCACATTTGAGCTGTACGGAACGGTTGATGCGATTGTGTGCATGACCGACTCTTTGAATTATATAACCGACTATGACGACCTGCGCCATGTTTTTGCTCTGGCAAAAAACTACCTGAACCCGGGCGCACCATTTATTTTTGATATAAACTCGCACTATAAGCTCTCAGAAGTAATTTCAAATAACACCTTTACTTATGACAGCGAAGATGTATACTATACATGGGAAAACGAATATGACGCAGAAAAGTGCATATGCAACTTTTATCTCACATTTTTTGTGACGGGCGACGGCGAAAACTACCGCAGATTTGACGAGCGCCACCGTCAGAGGGCATATACCTGTGAAGAAATTACCGAGGCGCTTTGTGAGGCAGGTTTTGCAGACATATGCGTAAATGACGGCTACAGCGATAAAACCCCTTCTGAAAAAAGCGAAAGACTCGTGTTTACGGCAAGGTGAGGCGAAATATGAACAGCGATACAACGTTTCTTGAAGGAACGGTTGAAGAAATTATATACACAAACGATGCAAACGGCTATACCGTATGCGCAATTGACACGGGCGGCGAAATCGTGACCGCAACGGGCTGCATGCCGTATCTTGCCGAAGGCGAGAGCGTAAAAGTTACGGGCAAATGGACAACGCACCCCGAATACGGCGAACAGTTCGGCGTTATGCTGTATGAAAAAATTGCCCCGAAAGCGGCTGCTGCGATATTCCGCTATCTTGCGTCGGGCGCAGTCAAGGGCATACGTCTTGCCACGGCAAGAAAAATCGTTGATAAATTCGGCGATGAGTCGCTCAGCGTCCTGCTGAACGCCCCCGAAAAGCTTGCGTCCATAAGCGGCATAAGTGAGGCAAAAGCGCTTGAAATGGGGCGCGAATATGCGCAGCAGCAAGGCGTTTCGAGCATAGTGATGTTCTTGCAGCAATACGGAATAGGCACGCAGACGGCGCTGAAGGTATTCCGCCGCTTCGGCCCTGACGCCGTTTCATATATCAAGGACAACCCATACGCGCTTGTGGACGAAATCGGCGGCGTCGGCTTTAAAACGGTTGACCGTATGGCGTACACAATGGGCATTCTTCCTCAGAACATTTCGCGTCTGAAAGCCGGCATAAAATACATTTTGAACGAAAATGCAATGTCGAAAGGGCACACATACATTCCTGCCGATGCTCTGAAAATGACCGCATCACAGCTTTTGGGCGTTGACAATGATGAAATTGAGCGCGCCATGTACTCGCTGCGCGGCGAAAACGGCATAGATGTGTGTGAAATAGAAGGAACCGAGTGTATTTTTTCGCACCGTATGTATGAGGCGGAAAAATATATATGTGCCGCAGTCAGCTTCCGTGCACAGAAAACGGGCGTCATGAGTGAAAACGAGGCGCTGCGGCGTGTTGACAAATGGCAGGAAAAGAACGATATGCATCTTGCGGACGAACAGCGCAATGCCGTCATACGTGCACTAAGCTCGCGCATATCTGTGCTCACGGGCGGTCCCGGTACGGGAAAAACAACGATTGTAAACACAATCATCGAAATTTTGGGTGAGGACGAAATGACAATTGCCCTGACGGCACCGACAGGACGTGCGGCAAAGCGTATGTCCGAGGTTACGGGGCTTGAGGCAAAAACGATACACAGGCTTCTTGAAATAAGCTACAGCGAAAATAAAGAATTGAACGTGTTTGCACGCGATGAAACATACCCTCTTGACGAAGACGTTATAATAGTAGATGAAACGAGTATGGTCGATGTGCTTTTGGGGAGCGCACTGTTCAAAGCGCTGAAACCGTCGGCGAGCATAATCATGGTAGGCGACGCCAACCAGCTGCCGCCGGTTGGCGCAGGAAACATGCTCGGCGACATTATAGCCGGCGGCACGGTTAAAACAACACGTCTTACAGAGATTTTCCGCCAGGCGGCACAGAGTATGATTGTCAGAAATGCCCACAGGATAATCGGCGGCGAAAACCCTGTATTAAACTGTGCCGGCTCCGATTTTTACTATGTGGCAAGGTCGGGTGCGGAGCAGATAGCGCAATGTATAGCAGAGCTTTGCAAAAAGCGTCTGCCCGACGCATACGGATATAATCCCATGACGCAGATACAGGTGCTCTCCGCAATGAAAAAGGGTGTGTGCGGCACAAAAAATCTCAACAAAATTCTCCAGAAGGAGTTAAATCCCCCTTCGCCGAAGAAAAAGGAGCATAAGTCCGGCGAAAACATACTGCGTGAAGGCGACAGAGTCATGCAGATAAAAAACAATTATGACACCGAATGGAAATACACCGACGGCAGCGGCGAAGGCACAGGCGTTTTTAACGGCGATATGGGATTTATTGAAAGTATCGATGCCGTATCGCGCCGCATAGGCGTAATTTATGATGACAAACGCGTTTTTTACAGCTTTGATATGCTTGATGAACTGGAGCTGTCATATGCCGTCACGGTGCATAAAAGTCAGGGCAGCGAATTTGATGTGGTTGTCATGCCGGTATATTATGCCGCGCCGATGCTTATGAAACGAAACCTCCTCTATACGGCGCTCACACGTGCAAAGAAACTTGTGGTGCTTGCGGGCGTTGAGGACGCAATATATGCAATGGTATCCTCCGACAGTGAGAACAGAAGATACACAGCAATGAAATGGATGCTTGAAAATGAACAGAATCAAGACAGCCGGAAGGAAAACTGACTTAATAAAAAACCGTATACACAAAAGAATAGCAGAAAAACTGCTCGACATAATTTATCCGCCCGAATGTATATTCTGCAAAAATGAAATCGATAAAACATGCGAGGACGGCATATGTCAAAACTGCCTTGCAAGCCTGCCGTACACGAAAGACGGCGGCTGCTTTGAAACAATGGGCGGTGCCTCATATCTGATATCTCCGTTCATGTATGAGGGTGGTGTCAAAAAGGCAATACGTGATTTGAAGTTTAAATCCAAAAAGAACAATGCCGTAATTCTGGCAAAATTTATCTGTGCATATATTTCAAATATCGCCGAGATAAAAAATGCAGATTTGATTGTAAATGTACCGCTGTCGCCGAAAAGTATCCAAAAGCGCGGTTTTAATCAGACAAAAGTTATTGCCGAAGAGGTAAGCAGACTTACCGGTATACCGTTTGACAGCGGCGTGCTTGTAAAAACGCGCGAAACAAAACGTCAAAGTACGCTTTCAACCTTCTATGAACGCGCAAGAAATATACTCGGTGCATATGACTGTGTAAAAGATGTCAGCAAAAAGACAATCATTCTGATAGATGATGTCTACACAAGCGGTACTACAATATGCAACTGTGCAAACGCATTGCTTGAGGAGGGCGCCGCAAAGGTTATCGCGCTCACTGCGGCAAATGCGCACAAAGAACTGGGTTATTCGCTGCACAACTATAAGGGCTCCCATGTCCCGTCGGTACATGAAGCATAAGTATACCCCTTTTTTATGTGCAAGCCGAAATTTATAAATATAATTTTTATGAAAAACAGCCTTAATATTCCTGTATTTTTTTGTCTGCCGCGGAACAACATAAGTATGCGCGGCAAATAAATAAAAAATATAAGGAGAATAACCGATATGGGAAAGAATTACAGAAAAAGCAGGCTCCTTGAGCCGTCATGCTATGACGCTATGCAGAAATTCAAGCTTGAGGTTGCCGAGGAGATGGGCAGAGCGCAGTTCTGCAAAGAAAATAACGACCATTACAAGGGCGACCTCACGGCACGTCAGAACGGAAGCGAAGGCGGTCCTATCGGCGGCGAAATGGTCAGACGCATGATTTCTTCATATGAAAACTCCATGAAGCTGCAATAAAATCCGAAAGCTTTTAACATCTGCACTGTACAACAAAAAATCCGCACATTTTTACCCTGTGCGGATTTTTTACTTTACATATGCTATTTATTCTCAACTATGGCAAAGCCGATTTCGCCGCTTGCCGCAAGCTCGCCGTCAACGGTAGCCTTTGCCGAAGCTTTTCCCATGCCGTGGCGGAAGGAGCCAAGCTCTATCTCAAGCGTCAGCGTATCGCCCGGCTTTACCTGACGGCGGAATTTGAAGTTATTCATGCCCGTAAACACCGCAAGCTTGCCCTTATTTTCCTCAAGCGAGAGAGCCAGCACCGCTCCCACCTGTGCCAGCGACTCAACTATCAAAACTCCCGGCATTATCGGATTTGACGGAAAATGTCCCTGAAAGAACGGCTCGTTAACCGTAACATTTTTAATCCCCACAGCCTTTGTGTCTGTCATGTCGATGATTTTATCAACAAGCAGAAACGGATATCTGTGCGGTATAATTTTCTGTATCTGTGCACTGTCAAGCATTATCCTCATACTCCTTTTTATCTTTTTATACGTTTGCTGTTTCGCTCCGTGCCTCCATATCGTACATATATGAGGACTTATCGCGCAAAACTGCAATATTGTCAAGCGAGACGCCCGTACCTTTTACAACGCACGAAAGCGGATCCTCTGCAAGATAAACCTTTATTCCCGTTTTTTCCGAAAGCAAACGGTCAAGTCCGGCTATCATAGAACCGCCGCCCGTCATTACAATGCCGTTTTCGGATATATCGCCCACAAGCTCGGGCGGCGTACGTTCAAGCACAGAATGAACCGCGTCCACAATCTGCGCCGAAACCTCCTCCAGTGCGTCGCGTATCTCGGCAGAACCGACCGTAATACTCTGCGGAAGTCCCGTAACGAGCGAACGGCCGCGTATCTCCATTTCCTTCTCCTGTTCCGGCGGATATACGCTTCCTATCTCTTTTTTCATTTCCTCCGCCGTTCTGTCACCTATAACCGCGTTATACTTCTTGCGTATAAATTTTACGATTGCGTCATCAAATTTATCTCCGGCAACCTTTATCGAATTGCTTACAACAATTCCGCCGAGCGATATAACAGCGATGTCGCTTGTGCCGCCGCCGATATCGACAACCATTCTGCCGCATGCGCGCGAAATATCAATTCCGGCACCGATAGCCGCCGCAATAGGCTCCTCGATGAGAAATACCTGTCTGCCGCCTGCCTGCATTGCCGCATCAATAACCGCTCTTTCCTCAACCTCCGTAACTCCGCTCGGAACACAAATCATGATACGCGGTTTGAAAATACGGTTTTTTGTAACCTTTCTTATAAAATATTTCAGCATCATCTCAGTCGTCGAATAGTCCGAAATAACTCCTTCGCGCATGGGACGTATGGCAACAATGTTGCCCGGCGTACGTCCGAGCATTTTCTGTGCGTCCGACCCTACGGCATACGGCTTGCCCGTACCCTTATCAATCGCCACAACTGACGGCTCGCACAAAACAATTCCCTTATCCTTCACATGAACAAGCACCGATGCCGTTCCCAAATCAATTCCGATATCCTGCGTTGCGCTGAACATATCGCGTATTTTGCTCCACAAACTCATATGTATAACCTTCCCTTCATTTTAATCCGCCGGAGGCTGACGTGAGAACATATTTCACGCCGTGAACAGGGTAAATATAACGAAAACCGTTGTCCGCACAAATTTCAAACAATTTGGGCAGACTTTACCTTTTTATTATATCCGATTTATTTTTTTTGTCAAGTGCCGCATGTTATGCCCGTGTGTTCTTTATTAAAATTTTTGTAAACAATGTGCTTTTTGCCGCAGGCTTTCTTTACACGCATATTTTTATGTGATAAAATATAAAATATAAATACATTGTTCGGAAACGCGGGGTGGCGATATGAAAAAAGCCTTCAAAATAATCGGAATTATATTTGCGGCAGTAATAGTTATCGCCGCATGTCTGCTGTTTGCAATGCGTGACAACATAGCCGCCTTTATAAAGGCAAAAAACGAAAACCCCGAGCAGATACTTGCGCAAATGCAGGAAAATGAAGCAGAACTTAAAAAGGAGCTTGAACTTCAGCTTAATGAAACCTACCGTGAATATACGGAGGAGGAAAAGCGGCAGATTGAGAGCGGCGAGGCAAGCGAAAAAGAAATTCTTGCAAAAATTATCTCCGAAAAGTCCGCCGAAAGCTCCTCTTCAAATCCCTCTGCAAACACTTCGGCAAATTCATCACCAAATTCAGCGGACACCGGCGCGGAAACATACGGTCCACCCGCACCGCCGAAAGACAGCGCCTCCTCACAGCAGAGAAGCGACAAAATAATCAACAAATACGTTTCGCGGCTGTACAGTATGGAGGGACGCTATATATCAAGCATTGAGGGCGTTATTTCGCGTGCATATGCCGAATATGTCAGAACTGCAAAGCATAACGATGACACTGCCGCAATGGCAAGCGTCGGGGCAAAATATATCGGTGAAATATATTCGCTTGAGGCGAGCTGCGACTCCGAAGTAAACTCACTTCTGGCAAGCATGAAAAGCGAACTTGACGCAATCGGCGCCGATACATCAATAATCGGCACGATACGCAGTGCGTACAATAACGAAAAACAGCTCAAGCGTTCGTATTATATGGGCAAATATATGCGCTGATACCGGTTTTTACAAATGCGCAAAATAATTTCAGATAGCATCACGATGAGGCTGCGGCAAAACGAAATCATTTTGCTTCAGTCTCATTTTTTGTTTTTCATAATTCTACTATTAATAGAATTTTTGTTTTGTTTTTCTCATTTTTAGGGGTTGAATTTTCTATTATCAAGAGATATAATTGCATTACAGGTCAGATTAACCGAACCGACAGGAGGGGCAAATCATGGACAGCAGTGTCAGAAAAAACTTTTCGCACACACTGAAAAAAAGACGCACCGAGCTTGGTATGACGCAGGAGCAGCTCGGAGAAGCCGTAAAATATTCGGGCAAATCCGTCAGCAAATGGGAGAGCGGTATGTCGATGCCATGTATCGAAATTCTGCCGCAGCTTGCACTTGCCCTCAGAACCGATGTAAACACGCTTCTGCGCGGAGAAAGCGAGTCTAAATATTTTCTCGGAATTGACGGCGGTGCGACAAAAACAATGTTTGCACTTGCCGATAAAAACGGCAAAATAATAAGAACCTGCCGTCTTGGCGCATGCAATCCCGTGGATTTGGGCATAGAGCGCACGAGAAAAGTGATCTATGAAGGCATAAACGAAATATGCCGCGGAATTCCGTTTTACAGCATTTGTGTCTTTGCCGGAATTTCGGGCGGCATAACAGGCACATACAAAGAGGAAATCCATGACTTTCTTTCAAGCTTCAGCTTTGCCCGCTGTGACAACGGCAGCGACGCACAGAGCGCAGAGGCTCTCGGCACATCGTCGGGCGACGGTATCGCCGGCATAATGGGAACCGGCTGCATACTATATGCGGTAAAAAACGGCACACGCCGCAGGATAGGCGGCTATGGCTATCTGTTTGACGACGGCGGCAGCGGCTACGACATAGGGCGCGCATGCATAAAGGCGGCGCTCGGCGACGATGACGGCAGTATGCCCGAAACAATGCTCACAAAGCTTGTGCATGACAAACTCGGCGCAGGCCCGCTCGAATGTCTGTCCGACATATACAAAAAGGGCAAAACCTACATAGCTTCATTTGCTCCTTTGGTGTTTGACGCATACATGTCGGGCGACAGCCAAGCAAAGCTTATCTTAGAAAACAGTATGCACAATCTGGCTCGGCAGATTAATGCGGCGGCAGAATACTTTGACGACAAAGACGTGCCCGTCACGGTAACTCTTGTCGGCGGACTTACGGCACAGGCGGACATACTGCTTCCGATGATAGAAAAAGCTCTGAAAGACCCTTCAAAAATAAATCTTAAAATATGCAGCGACGAGCCGATTTGCGGCGCACTGCTTCTTGCCGGCGCACCGATAAAGATAAAGTGACAGCGCCGGTAATTGTTAAAATATATAAACATGCAAATATATGCCGCAGCGCGGCGGAACGGAGATTTAAAATGTTAAAAACGGAAATGAGAAACAGTAATACAACACACATTGACCGCATGAGCGCATCTGAGATGACGGCGGTTATGCAGCACGAAAATGAAAACGCCGTAAAAGCCGTGGGCGCCGTATGTGCGGATATTGCGGAGGCAATCGAAAAAATAAGCGCACGCATGGCAAAAGGCGGCAGACTTTTTTATATCGGCTGCGGCACATCGGGCAGGCTCGGCGTTCTCGACGCGTCGGAATGTCCGCCCACATACGGCGTTGCGCCGACTCTTGTAACGGGCATAATTGCCGGCGGCGACAAAGCTCTGCGCAGTGCGGCGGAAGCTGCGGAGGATAACGCGGAATACGGCAGAAAAGACCTCGGCGCATACAACATAGGCGAAAACGATACCGTAGTCGGCATATCGGCGGCAGGCGGTGCAGCATATGTTCTCGGCGCACTTGCTCTGGCAAAGGAAAACGGCGCACTTTGTGTCGGCATAACATCAAATGCAGGCAGCAAAATCGCAGAAGCCGGCGATATTTCAATCACCCCCGATACGGGTGCAGAGGTTGTGACAGGCTCAACGCGCATGAAAGCGGGAACAGCGCAGAAAATGATACTCAACATGATTTCAACGGGTGTTATGATAAAGCTCGGCAATGTGTATGAAAACCTCATGATAAATCTGAAGCCGAGCAATATAAAGCTCAGAAAGCGCATGATTGGAATTTTGCACGATATTACGGACAAAGATGAGTGTGAATGTGAAAAGTTGCTTGAGGCGCATGACTGGAACATACGAAATGCCGCAGACAGCGTAAAATAGGCTTTGCAATTAAAAAAGAGATACCTTTCCCCGCCTCCTAATAAGAAAACATGAGCAAGTCCAGTAAAATCAATGTTTTCAGAGGCAAGGAACACGATGTGAA
>CAKSHB010000011.1 GCA_934456295.1 uncultured Clostridia bacterium
GAGTCGAACCGATGACTAACCCTTAGGAGGGGCTTGTTATATCCACTTAACTACGGGGGCATGTATGAAACTATCAGTAAACGCAACAAAAATATTATAGCAAACGGGACGGGAAAAGTCAACCGATACACCTTAAAATATTAAAAAAATATTAATACGCAAAGGCGGTTAATGTATATCATAATTTATCCTTGGCTTTCATAAATATTATGTATGAGCAAGAGTGTGTTTTTAATGCGTTTTTATGAAAGGGAGGATAAAAATGGAAAGAGTGTATCAGAGAAAAAATGTACGGCAGGTTTATACGGGAGCAAGCCGTGAAAGAGAGAGAACCGCTGCGGACAAACCGTTGTTTTCACTGAAAAAGCTGGCGATACAGTCGGCAGTCTGCATTATTGTTTTTGCTGCGGCATATATGAGCGGATTTTATGATAACAGCTTTTGCAAAGCAGTAAAAAATGAGGTTTTGTATACGTTAAACTACAGCGTGAATATTGAAAATGTATATAAGTCGTCGCAGGAGGTTTTCAAATATTTATCGGGAACGCTCGAACAGGGAAAAATATATGTAAACAGTGTTATCCCTGACACGCAGCCTGCCTCGGCACAGACGGGTAATGCGTCAGATGAAGCGTACGGACCTATAGCGCAATAACGATATGATAAAACTCGGTAAGCTGTATATAAATATTTTTACTTTGCCGCTTATATTTGCCGCATTTCTTGTGTCTGCGGCAGACGAGCTTGCGCTGTCATACATGGTCGTAACCTTGCACGAACTTGCACATTATGCTGCGGCACGACGTTATAAAGTCGGTGTAAGCCGGCTTGTGGTAATGCCGTTCGGCGTATATTTGCAAATGAGAGAGAGCATAATTGAAAACCCACACCATGAATGTGCGGTTTGCGCTGCGGGGCCGATATGCAATGCAGTGCTGATTGTGCTCGGAATTATACTGCGCTCTCACATAGATGTGCAGTATTTGAGTATGACGGATTATTTTATTTATACAAACATCTCAATTCTTCTGATAAATCTTGTGCCCATAGTGCCGCTTGACGGCGGCCGCATAATGCGCGCACTGCTCACACACAGATACGGATTTATGCGTGCGGCGCGTATTACGGATATTGTATCGCACATAAATATATTGTTGATTGGTATGCTGGGCATTTATGTGTTATATGTGACACGGTTTAACGTGTCGGTAATGCTTTTATGTACGTTTTTGCTGTTTAATATGAGCATGGAGAAAAAAAACAACGAAGTGACACTGATGCGGCAGATTGCATACTCTAAGGAAAAGCTTGCACGGCGGGAGATTATGCCCGTGCGTCATCTTGCGGCGGCTGATACGACGCCGATAAGGCGCGTACTGAAAAATTTTTCGTATGACAGCTACTACATGGTCAGCATTATGGATAAAAACATGAATGTTATTGCGACCGTCGGCGAAACACAGATTATAGATATGGCGCTTTACGGCAAAAAAGGTGAAAAATTAAAGGTTTTTGGCAATAATTTATCACACCCCCTTGTATTGGAGCGCAAAATATGTTAAACTTTAGATAAATAAAAATAAAAAGGGGATAGCGATATGGCAAAAATTATACCATTCAGAGGGCTCAGATATGATGAAGCAAAAACGGGCGGACTTGAAAATGTTGTTACACCGCCGTATGATATAATTTCGCACGAGCAGCAGAGCGCATACTATGATAAGCACCCGAATAATGTAATACGCCTCGAATACGGCGCAGAATATGAAACAGACAGCGAGTGTGATAACAGATATACGCGCGCGGCTGCTTTTTTGAGGGCATGGATTGATGACGGAATATTGAAATTTGAAGATAAAGAGTGTTTGTATCTGTATGAGCAAAAGTTCTTTGCCATAGGGCAGGAGCTTACCTACCGCGGATTTGTTACACTAACCCAACTTGAAGAATTTTCGAAAGGCATAATTCTTCCGCATGAGGAAACTCTGTCAAAAGCAAAAACAGACCGTTTTAACCTTATGGAGGCTACACATGCGAATTTCAGCCAGGTGTATTGTCTTTATATAGACGAGGAAAAGAAAATAAACAGAATAATAGAGCAGATTGCGTCGTCAAAGCCGGACATAAGCTTTAAATCCGAGGACGGAATTGAGCAGAATTTGTGGATTGTGCGCGATGATGAAATGATAAAAAGCATACAGGAGGGCTTTTGCGATAAGCAGCTTTTTATTGCTGACGGACATCACCGCTACGAAACAGCGCTTAATTTCAGAAATAAAATGCGTGCAGAAAACCCCGGCTGGAAGGAAAGCGATCTGTTTAACTATGTAATGATGATGCTTGTTGATATGGACGACAGCGGACTTGTCGTATATCCTACACACAGGCTTGTAAACAACGTAAAAATAGATGAAGTTATGGCGATATCGTTGATGAAGGATAATTTTGATATCGATAAAATCATTGTTGATAAAAAGCCCGAAATGCTTTGTGATGCAATAAGCAAGGATTTGGTAACACTGCGTGATAAAAAAGCATTTGCGGTATATTTCGGAGATGAATATTATTACCGTCTGTGCCTGCATGATATGGCAGTTATGGATAAGTTTATGCCCGATAAATCAGAGGCGTACAGAAACCTTGATGTTTCGGTACTGCATACTTTGATACTCGACCGCATATATGGAATTGATACGGAAAATATGGCAAACCAATCAAATCTGACATACACGCGTGACGCGCTTGAGGCAGTGAAATCTGTTCAGGACGGTATACAGCAGTGTGCATTTATATTAAATGCGACAAAAGTGCATGAGATAAAAGACGTATCTCTTGCGGGCGAAAAAATGCCGCAGAAGTCGACATATTTTTATCCCAAGCTTATAACGGGACTTGTAATGAATAAATTTTAAGAAAAAATAATTAAAATAAAACATACGGAGAGGATAAATATGCCTTATATTGCAATTAAAGCCTATCCTAAAGATGAGAAAGTAAAAAAAGAAGTCGTGGATAAAATAAATAACATTTTCTGCAAAATGTGGGGCTGTCCGCCAGAGGCGATTTCGGTTTCGGTTGAGGAGTTTGCGCCGGAGGATTGGGACGAAAAGGTTGTAAAGCGTGAGATTGAGCCTGCAAAGGATAAGATGATGATTTTGTCGGGCAAAAAGCTTTATTAAAATATAAAAGGCTCAGCAAAATAATTAAAAAAGCGAAAACTGCCGCATATATATTGCGGCAGTTTGTTGTATAAAGAAATACATTTTATGCGCATAAAAAGCATTAAATATTAAAACATGTTTATAATCCATACAGCAAGACCGCATAAAACGGAAACGGATATTCCGAAAACAAGGACGGGACCTGCGATTATGAACATTTTTGCAGACATGCCGAGCACATAGCCCTCGCTTTTAAACTCCATGGCAGGCGATACTATCGAGTTGGCAAAGCCGGTTATAGGAATAAGCGTGCCGGCGCCGGCAATTTTAGCAATTTTATCATATATGCCGAAGCCCGTAAGCAAAGCTCCTATAAAAATCAGGGTTATACTTGTTGCGACCGCGGCGCTTTCCTTTGAAAACGCGGCAAAAATTATATACAAATCACTTATACATTGTCCTATAACGCATATAATTCCGCCAAACAAAAATGCAAAACACATGTCCTTAAAAAGCGGCGAATTCGGCGATTTTTGTTCGGCATAGTTTTTATAGCTTTCCTGCGACATATTCATGTTATCACAATCCTTTGCAAATTTATGCTTTTATTATACGAAAGACATGCAAAAAATATTCACGGGACGCAAATGAATAAAAAATTTTTAGGCGCAGAAAATAAAAAACAAAAAGAAGAGGAGAAATACCCATGAAAAAAATCGCATTTTTCGATACAAAGCCATACGATAAGACGTATTTTGAAAAATATAAGGACAAATACGGCTTTGAATTTAAATATTATGAAAGCAAACTCAACGAAGATACGTCAAAAATGACTGCCGGCTTTGACGGAGTGGTTGCATTTGTAAATGATGATGTAAATTCGCATGTAATCGACCGGCTTTATGATAACGGCATACACGTTATTGCCATGCGCTGTGCCGGATATAATAACATAGACTTTAAAAGCGCATACGGCAAAATTCACGTCCTGCGTGTGCCGGCATATTCGCCGTATGCCGTGGCAGAACACGCGATGGCGATGGCGCTTACTCTTAACCGCAAAACACACCGCGCCTATATAAGAACCCGTGATTTCAACTTCAGCCTTAACGGGCTTGTCGGTTTTGATTTGCACGGGAAAACCGCAGGTATAATCGGTACGGGCAAAATCGGAAGAGTATTTATAGACATCTGCCGCGGATTTGGAATGAAGGTTATAGCCTATGACCCGTACCCTGCCGAAAACAGCGGCATAGATTATGTGACGCTTGACGAGCTTTGCAAAAATGCGGATATAATATCGCTCCATTGTCCGCTGACAGAATCGACGCGCCATATTATAAACAAAAAGACTCTTTCCGATATGAAAAAGGACGCGTATATTATAAATACCTCAAGAGGGGCGCTTATTGACAGCGAGGCGCTGCTGGAGGCGATAAAAGATGAGGAAATCGGGGGAGCGGCGCTCGATGTGTATGAGGAGGAAACGGAGCTGTTTTTTGAAGATTTTTCGGGAGAAATTATACAGGACGATGTACTGACACGATTGATTTCAATGCCGAATGTGCTTGTGACATCGCACCAGGCTTTTCTGACGAGGGAGGCGCTTGAAAACATAGCGGACACAACGCTGAAAAATCTCAGGGATTTTTATGAGGACAAGCCTTTGGCAAACGAAATATGTTACCATTGCCAGAGAAACCAAAGCTGCAAAAAAGAGCATGGGGGCAGATGCTTTTAGGTTTTTTCTGCCGTATAAGACAAATATATAAAAAAGCCCGTCCGGGGGCTTTTTTTATTGCAGAATTCTATATATGACACACAAAAGCGTATTAAAATACATAAAAAGGAAATGATATATAAATATATTAAAAGGCAGGGAGCGATTGCATGATTTTAAAAACAGTATTTTTAATTGTGCTCATACTCATTTTTGTAAAAATTTTTGTCGAGGCATCATGGCGCATAAAAAAGCGGCGAATAAATCCCGAGGGAACTTCGGGAAAGATTATGTCGGCAAAAGAGCTTTGTGAACTCGGGGAAAAAATGTCGGAAATAAAATCGGAGCACGAAATCGACTGCCGAAGCGCACTGAAAGCCGAGCTGCGTGCATATTATGAATATATAACCTCCGTATATAAGCAGCTTTGTGTAAGAGCTGCCGGCAAACTGCAAAATCCGGACGCGGCGCAATGGTTACTTGACAACTACTATATCATCGAAAAAGAAATCGGAAAAATCGAAAAAAGTTTATCATCGTATGCAAACAAAACGCAAACTGTCGTCAAAGAAGGCAAATATGCCTCAAAGCCGATAGTTTACGTGCTTGCGTGCGAGCTTGCCGCACATCGCATGGCACAGATTGATTATGACGGTGTATGCGCTCTTTTGGGGAGCTATACAAAAAACGCCTATCTGAAAAGCGATGAAATATGGCTTTTTTTTGATATGCTTAAACTTGTGTTTATAAAAAACATTGCGTATTTATGCAAAAAAATACGTTTTTGCATAAAAGAATATGATTATGCCGAAAAATACGTAAAATTTGTTATGGAAAAAAGGGATAATAAGGAGCAGCTCAGGCGCAGAACACTGCGATATTTCGAGCGCGGACGCATAAGCGCCTCATTTGTAAGTATATTTGAATGCAAAACGGAAGAATACGGCGCAGACGGTGCGCTTGCGATATCCTGCATGCGCAGTGCACTTGAAAAACGCGGCTTGAGCATGCAGGATATGATACTTGGCGAGCAAAGCGCACAGCTTAGATACGGGACGGATATGGGCAGTTGTATACGTTCTGTCACAGAACTTGAAACGCTTGATATGCAGCGGATATTTGACGAGGTAAGCGGCGTTGTGCAAATTCTTAAAAAAGACCCTGACGGGACATACAGCCGTCTTGATGATGAGTCGAAAAAGCTCTATGTATCGGCTGTGTGCGAAATTGCCGAGCGTGCGCAAAAAAAGGAAAATGAAACCGTATGTACGGCATATGAGCTTGCAAACAACGGCAAAACGGACAGGGAGCGCAGCATGGGTTACTATCTTGTGTCCGATGGAAGAAATGAGCTTTTTCAAAAACTCGGAGCAAAAAAAGAAAGGCACATACCTGTATGGGCGTATATTGCAGTCATATGGGGCATTGCGCTTATGATCGGTGTATTTGCGTCGGTTGTACTGTTTCCGGTGAGCATATTTATATCAGTGTCGGTCGGATTTTTTATCACACTGCTTGCCTCACAGTTTGCCTCAAATGCCGCCGGAAGTATTCTTATGAAAAAAAGCAAAGCGAAAATATTGCCAAAGCTTGATTTTCAGGCGGAAATCCCGAAAGACTGCCGAACGTTCGCTGTCACAGTGTCGCTTCTTACAAGCCGTGCACAGGCAGACAGACTTGTGTGCGGTATGGAGGATTTTTATATTTTAAACCGTCAGAATAACTTATATTTTGCTGTTCTGGCAGATTATAAAGACAGCGCTGAGGCTTATGAGGACAGTGCGCTTTACGATTATATGCGCGGCGAGGTGAGGAAACTTAATGAAAAATATAGCTTTAATCAGGATAAATTTTATTTTCTTATGAGAAAAAAAACATATTCGGAAGGCGAAAAAAAGTGGATGGGAGCCGAACGAAAACGCGGTGCGATATGTGATTTTGTAAGACTTTTGAAAAGCGGTGACAGAGGAGATTTTATAAACGCTTCCGATGCATACGCAAAAATGAATATAAAATATGTAATCACACTGGATGCGGATACAAGATTGCGTCATAACAGCGCCGCACATATGACGGGCGCAATGGCGCATCCCGTAAATATGCCGGAAATCGATGAAAAAACAAACATTGTAACTCGCGGATACGGCATAATGCAGCCGCGGATAGGAATTGATATAGAAAGCGCCGGCAAAACATTTTTCACAAAGGTACACACGCTTTGCGGCGGACTTGACGCATACAGCGGAGCGGCAAGCGATTTATATCAGGATATATTCGGCGAAGCGATATTTGTGGGAAAGGGAATTTTTGATGCAGACGTATTTTACAGAGCGCTTGACAGGCGTTTTCCGAAGGAAAAAATTTTAAGCCATGATTTGCTTGAAGGGTCATATTTGCGCTGTGCGCTTTTGAGTGATGTAACGGTAAGCGATTCGTACCCTGAAAAATATCTGTCTTATATGGCGCGTCTGCACAGATGGATACGCGGCGACTGGCAGCTTGCCGGCAGGCTTAAAGCACACGTAAAAACGGAAACGGGCAGCGAAAAAAATCCGCTCAGCCTCCTTTCGCGCTATAAAATATTTGATAATCTGCGCCGGAGCGTATTGCCGTATGTAACGCTGCGGCTTGTTACGGCGTCATTGCTGCTGCCGGCGCCGTATTCATATATAATTCTCGTTTTTGTTTTCATTACAGGAGCATACAATCTGCTGAGCGAGATTTTTTGTGCGGCAAAACTCCGTATGAAACAGAAAATCAGCCCGAAATTTAATGCGAACATTATATATGGCGTAAAACGCGCATTAACGGAATTTGTGCTTAATGCGGTATTGCTTGTATATGAGTCATATGTTTCGGCAGATGCGATAATCAGAGCAATGTACAGAATGTTTATTTCCAAGAAGAAGCTTTTGTCATGGGTGACGGCGGAGGAAACAGAGAAAAAAGCTGCGAATGGGTATATAATGCATTATAAAAGAATGTGGATAAGCCCTGCCTTCGGATTTTCGCTTATATTGCTGTCGCCGTTTACAGACGGAACCGCAGTGCCGCTTATTTGCCTCATACTCGGCACGGCTTGGGTATGTGCGCCGTATATTGCAAATGCAATAAGTACTCCCGTGCAGATACGCACAAATATGCTTAAAGATGAGAATAGAAAGCTTTTCGGCGAGATGGCACGCCGCATGTGGGGATATTTTGAGGATTATTCAACGGAGGAGCATAATTGGCTTGCGCCCGACAACGTGCAGTTTGAGCCGGTGTATAAAGAAGCGCCGCGGACATCTCCGACAAATATCGGGCTGCTTATTGCTGCGACATTGTGTGCGCGTGATTTCGGTTATATAAGTACGCTGGAAATGGTACGGCGTATGGAAAAAACGCTCAATACAGCAGAAAAGCTTGAAAAATGGCACGGACATCTGATGAACTGGTATAACACAAAAACTCTTGAGGCGATGGAGCCGCGTTATGTATCTGCTGTGGACAGCGGAAACTATGTCGGCGACTTGATTATGACATCAAACGGCATACGTGAGTATAAAAACACGGAAAGCATTACAAAAAAGCACATACGTGCGCTTTGTGACACAATTATGACAGCGCAAAGTGAAAGCGGCAAATCGGATATTGATATAAGCGGATTGCAGAAATTGCTGCGCGAAAAGACCATTACAAAAAAACAATGCATAAAAGAGCTGGAAAAGATAGCGGGGGTGCGTTTGTGCGAACGGGGAGGAATGTATGAGAAAGCTGTTTTAAGCGCACAGAGGCTGAAAAGAGAGCTTGAGAATACAGAGGACAAAAATCTTTCGCTCAGAATAGAAAATCTTGCACTGAGAATGAAAAAGCTGGCTGACGATACTGATTTTGCGCCGCTTTATGACGAAAAAAGACAGCTTTTTTCAATAGGGTATGACCTTGCGGAGGAAAAGCTGAATAATTCTTATTATGATTTGCTTATGTCGGAGGCGCGCCAGACGAGCTATATTGCGGTTGCGCGCGGAGATGTGAGCTATAAACACTGGTTCAGACTGGGGCGCAACATGGCAACATCGGATTTGCACATAGGGCTTATGTCGTGGTCGGGCACAATGTTTGAATATCTTATGCCGCTTCTTTTGATAAAGAATTACAAAAATACAATATTTGACGAAAGCTATAATTTTATGCTTCGCGAACAAATCAAATATTGTATGGAATTTGCACCTGTATACGGCGTATCGGAATCGGGGTATTACAGCTTTGATGCGGAGATGAATTATGCATATAAAGCTTTCGGCATACCGCTGCTGAGTTTTAAGCGCGGTATGGAAAATGAAAAGGTTATTACGCCTTATGCGTCGGTTATGTCATCAATGCTTGCGCCGAATACTGCCGCGGAAAATGCAAAAAATCTTGCGGCGCTTGGGGCATACGGAAAATATGGCTTGTATGAGGCTTTGGACTTTACAAAACGCAGACTGAAAAACGGCGAAAATGTGGCAGCGGTAAAGAGTTATATGGTTCATCACATAGGTATGAGCATGCTGGCGCTGTGCAATCTGTTTTATGAAAATATACTGCAAAAACGTTTTATGCGCGACAGCGAAATGCGTGCGTCCTCATATCTGCTCGAAGAAAAAATCCCTTTGCGCCCGAATATCAGCCGTGCGGCAAAGTATGGATTTGTGCGTATGAAAACAAATGCGGAGAACAGCACAAAAACGTGTGCTGCACCATGCGTGAGAACATTTGAATATAAAGACGGCGGCAGAATGGCGGCACATATTCTTTCGGGAAAAAATTCACTGATGTATATCGATTTTGAGGGCTGCGGCTATACGGAAATCGGCGGGAAATGCATAAACAGACCGCCGGCGCCCGATATGCAGGAACCGCGCGGATTTTTTGTGTTTATTTCATGCGATGCAAAAGAGGCATATCCGAATACGTTTCTGAGGGACATGAAACAGCCTGACAGCGGATATGTAAGTTTTTGCGGTGATAAGACTCAATATTTCAGGTGTGACGGAAAAGTTGACACAAAAACGGAAATAATGCTTTGTCCCGAGGACAGCGTTCAGCTTCATAAAATCACACTCACCAATCATGACAGCACAGATAAGACAATTACGCTCACTTTTTATAGTGAAATTATACTTGCGAAACGGCAGAGCGATGAGGCACACAGGGCATTTTCAAACTTGTTTGTAAGCACACAATACGATGAAGAGCGCGGCGAACTGTTTGCGGTAAGACATGGACGCGATAACAGCGAAAAGCCTGTGTGGGCATGCTTGGGAATGGCGTCGGACGCGGAATTTGCCGAAAAAATAAGTGTTGAAACGGACAGAGAGAAATTTTTGGGCAGAAATAATACAATTCCGGATGCGGACGCGTTAAAAAACACACTGCCTCTTTCCGGCACGGCCGGTGATGTGCTTGACAGTGTGTTTGCAATGCGTGTAAAAATACGCCTGAAGGCTGAATCAAATTCGACGGTAAACTTTATTGTTTCCGAAGGAGAAAGCAAGCAGGAGGCAGAAGGGCTGTGCAGCAAATATAAGCAGACAGCCGCTCGGATAAAAGCCTGTGAACAGGCTCTGTCATATTGCAATGCATTTTCAGGCTTTATGGACATGCGCGCCGGTGAGGAGGAAAAAATACTCGAGCTTCTTCCGTATCTGAACGTATGCAGCAATGTTAAACAAAGATATGCCGATAAAATAAGCGAGAACATATTGCCGCAAAGAGGATTGTGGCGGTTTTCGGTTTCGGGTGACAATAAAATTATATTGGCTGAGATAAAGGACGAAAATGATTTATTTTTGCTGCACCGAATGTTAAAAATATATAAATACTGCAACGTGAAGGGCTTTGCAATCGATGTTGTTCTGCTGTGTGATGAACCGCACGAATACGGGCGCAACATTGTTTCGTATGCACGGGAGCAGGCGCAGTCACATTATGCCGGACACGGAGCCGGCGGAATATATATTATTTCCCGTTCGGAATGCAGCGAAGATGAAATAAACCTCTTATATACTGCTGCGGCGCTTGTCATAGATGAAAAGCAACCGTTTATGCCGGCATATCATGGACCTGCGAAGTCAAAAGAAATACAAAACCGAAAAAGGCAGAAAAATATTGGTTCAGGTGAATCAATTAAAAGGGACGAAACGCTGTTATACTATAACGGTACGGGCGGCTTTGATGATAAAAACGGGGAATATGTGATATATTTAAAAGACGGCAAATCCACACCGATGCCATGGAGCAATATACTGGCAAACGAGAAATTCGGAGCGGTTGTGACGGAGTCGGGCGGGGGATTTTGCTTTGATAAAAACAGCGCGTTAAATAAAATTACAGAGTGGAAAAATGACGCTGTAAGCGATGTGAGCGGAGAGATGATATATATAAAAGATGACAATGATGTTGTTTTTTCGCCGATGAAAAGCAAAATTAACAAAAACGGCACATATAAAATCTGTCACGGCATAGGTTACAGCACGTTTTTTCACAACGAAAACGAACTGAATGTAAAAACCGAAGTATTTGTGCCGCACGATGCACCGATAAAATTCAGCCTGATGAGCGTAAAAAACACATCAGAAGCCAAAAGAAATCTTACTTTCACATATATCCTGCGACCTATAATGGACTCAAAGTTTAAAATTCCGTGTACGCTTGTAAGCAAATATGAAAACGGCGCGCTGAAGGTAAAAAATGTGTATAACGGAGATTTTTCGGGCGAACAATGTTTTGTGTGTGCAACAATTCCCGTATATTCATATAGCGCTGACGGCGAAGAACTTTGTGAAAAGGCAGAAGGTGTGCCTGCGGCAATATACAGCAAACGATTGAGCGGCAGAACAGGAGCGGGACTTGACTGCGTTATGTCGGTTGCGGTAAGGTTTGAAATCGGAGCAAAAGAAGAAAAACAGTTTGCATTTATGCTCAGCGCGGCAGATGAAAGCTGCGTAAACGATATAATAGCAAAATACAAAGATACAGACGATGTGATAAACAGTCTTGCGGAAACAAAAGAGTATTGGCGCGGCATGACGGGGGGAATACAGGTAAAAACGCCTGATAAGTCGCTGGATATAATGATTAACTCGCGGCTTTTGTATCAGAGCGCCGCATGCAGACTGTACGCAAGAAGCGCATTTTATCAGTGCGGAGGGGCATTCGGTTTCCGAGACCAGCTTCAGGACGTGCTTGCGTTTATGCATCATGAGCCGCAGCTTGCAAAAAAGCAGATATTGTATCACTGTGCACATCAATTTGAGCAGGGAGATGTTTTGCATTGGTGGCACAGCGTAAAAAAAGGCAATGACCGCGGAATACGCACGCGTTTCAGCGACGATTTGCTGTGGCTCGCATATGTAAGCCTTGAATATATAAGTATAACCGGCGATGAGAAAATTTTGGACGAGCAGGTTCCTTTTGTGTGCGGCGAGGAGCTTGCAGAAGGTGTTGACGAGATGTATTATGAGGTCGGCATAAGCGAAAATACGGCAAGCTTGTATGAGCATATAATGCTTGCGGTGCAGCGTGCTCTGAAAATCGGCGCACACGGTTTGCTTTTAATGGGGAGCGGCGATTGGAACGACGGAATGAATAAAATCGGCAGCGGCGGAAAAGGGGAGAGTGTGTGGCTCACATGGTTTATGTGCGATATTTTAAAAAAGCTGATTTTTGTATGCGAAAAACGCGGCGAAAATAAAAATGCGCTTGAGCTTGAAGGATGGCTCAAAAAGCTGACAGAGGCAGCAAATAACAATGCATGGGACGGTATGTGGTATCTGAGAGCTTTTTATGATGACGGGGAAAGCATCGGCTCATCGAAAAATGATGAGTGCAAAATTGATTTGATCGCACAGGCATGGGCGGCAATTTCGGGAGCCGGCGAAAAAGAAAAGGTGCTTACTTCGCTGAATGCCGTATATGAATGTCTTGCCGACAGACAAAATTCTCTCATAAAGCTCTTGACACCGCCGTTCGGCAAAAGCGGAAAGTCGCCGGGATACATCGCCGGATATGTTGCAGGCGTGCGCGAAAACGGCGGTCAGTACACACATGCGGCGGTGTGGGCGGTTATAGCCGAGGCAATCTGCGGCAGTGACAGGGCATATGAATATTTTAAAATGATAAACCCGATAAACCTTACAAAAACACCTATGGGAACGGCGAGATATAAAACGGAGCCGTATGCCGTCAGCGCCGATATATATACAAATTCTGCTCATATAGGACGCGGCGGGTGGAGTTTTTATACGGGGGCGTCCTCGTGGTATTATAAGGCAGGCGTTGAATATATACTCGGCATAAAGCGCAAAGGTGCAAAGCTGTATATGAAACCGTGCGTCAGCAGTGAGTGGGAAGGCTTTGAGGTTATATATAAATACGGTGACTCCGAATACCATATAAAAGCGGTGCGCGACAGGCTGCTGAAAAAAGGAAGCGGCATTTTTGACTTACCGTGCGGCGAATATGCAGAACTTGAAAAAGGCATGGGAAAAGTTGATATAACATTCAGATTTAATTAAAAGAGGGCTACAAAGAGAGATAAATTTGCTTTTTGCAGCTTTTTTGCAACCAAAAGTTGCAAAATTAACTAATATCGGTTGGTTGACACTTGATATACGGCACGGTGCATTTCGGGATATCGCTTGACGCGCTGATTTTGGATAACAGCGACAGGCTGGTTGAGGAAATGACATACAATAAAGTGATGAAGCCCATATATGCCAATATGCATAACTGGGAGTTTTATCCGTCGGGACTTGAGGACGAATACAGACAGTCAGTTGACGAAGGCTTGGATATAGAAGCGTACAAACCCGTGTTTGACGCGGTTTCAAAGCTGCCGAAAAATGAAATAAAAAACGATTTCGGAAATGTTATATCAAAGATTGTGTTAAATGCCAATATAAGAAAAGATTACAAGTATATCGAGCCGTCGGAGCTTGATGAAATAAGGGCATTGAGCGAGGAATGTGTGATTGATAACAAAATGGATACTGATGGGTTAAGGGGTAAAATCCATGGTGCATGGGTCGGAAGAATTTGCGGCTGCATGCTGGGCAAAACGGTGGAGGACATACACATGGACGAACTTCTTCCGCTTTTGAAGCAAACAAACAACTATCCCATGCACAGATATATTTACAGAAACGATTTGACCGACGAGATGTGCAAGAAATTCACGTTCCCGCTCAAAGACAGAGTTTATGCAGATGAAATTGACGGTATGCCCGTTGATGATGATACAAATTACGTTGTTCTCAGTCAGGAAATATATGAAAAATACGGAAAAGATTTTACCCCGTACGATGTTTCGCGAGCATGGCTTGATTATCAGCCGAAGAATGCATATTGTACGGCAGAGAGAGTGGCGTACTGCAATTTTGTAAAGGGATATATTCCGCCCGAATCGGCAATGCACAAAAATCCGTACAGAGAATGGATAGGTGCACAAATACGTGCGGATTACTGGGGTTACATAAACCCCGGAAACCCGAGACTTGCTGCTGATATGGCATGGCGTGATGCGTCGATTTCACATGTGAAAAACGGAATATACGGCGAGATGTTTGTCGCAGCTATGGTTGCGGCTGCCGCACAGATGGATAATTTTGAAGAGATAATTTTGTGCGGACTTTCATATATACCGCATACATCAAGATTGTATGAAGATGTAAATAAAATTCTGACATACTATAAAGACGGAAAAACGCAAAAAGAGGTATTTGCTTTCATTCATGAGCAATATGACGAATTCAGCGGTTACGGCTGGTGCCATACAAACTCAAATGCGATGATAGTTGCTGCGGCTCTTCTCTATGGCGAAGATTATGCAAAAACTATATGCATGGCGGTTGAAACAGGCTTTGATACCGATTGCAACGGTGCAACGGCAGGCTCGATTTACGGTATGGCAAAAGGTATACAGTCTATTCCCGAATACTGGAAAAAGCCTATAAACGACACACTGCACACAGCGATATTCGGAGTTGATACGGTAAAAATTTCGGACAGAGTTGATATGACCATGGAGCATATAAAGAGTAATCTTAACATTTAAAAAGGTTAGCCCTATATGCCGGCGAACATAAATTTCTGCATTTGGTAAAATAAATAAGAGCGTCGTTTTGATATGCCTCATGAAAGTGGCGGCATATCAGCGACGCTCTTTTAATATTGCAAAATTAATATACGGGAACGAAATTGTATGTTACATCATTGTTTGAGTCGATATTTACCAATACAAATTTCAGACTGTCCTTACTCACGGAAAAACCGTACGGGGTAATATCGTCGGAAAATCCTGCCGTCTTTATATATCTTACGCCGTTTTCCGGCTCGGAAACGGCAGACATACCGTTACAGAAGGCATATACGTTTATGCCGCGTTCGGCAGTATCGGACAAAACATCTTTCAGCAATTTTGTTTCTTTTGCGCTGACAAACGATAAATCGGTTTGCATGAAAACAAACAGATTTTTTGTGCTGACCGCACTGAGTTCATCAATCAGCCATGTCCATTCGCGCGCACTCATAAAATTGTCCTCGGTGTCAAGTATGATATACGTGTTTGAGTTTTCCGTATACGTGTTAAACGGATAACATGTTCTTACGGGAATGGACATATTCGGCGCTACATTTGATGTGGCATGTGTCGAAAGCAAAAATGCCGATGATGCGTCTGCATTTATTTTTGAAAGAGCTTTTTTCATAATAAGGTTGTTAAAAAGCGTATCAGATTCACGCAGCGTACCGAATACGGCAAAACGTGACGCTGTATTTGCACTGTTGCTTGTGCAAAGCGAATCTGCGGCGGTTTTATCCTCGGGCAAAGCTATAGCTGTGTTTTTTGTGCCGACATATACGGTTGCATATATAACAGCATCGCCGAACTTTGCACTCATAAGCGCACTGCCGTTTTTATCTCCTACAACTGCTGTTCCGTCAACGTGCGCTATACTTTCGGAAAAGTTTACAGTCATGTCACAAAGCGGAACATGGGCGATATAACCGTTTTCATCACGCACAAACAGCCAGAAATCGCGTGCACCGCCTGCGTTAACTTCAACAGAGCTTGCTTCGTGAATAATTTTATACGGTTTGTCAAGTACACGTATCAAAATATCGGCAGCGGCTCCGTTCGGCATGCGCGCATTTATCGTTGCCATGCCCGAAGAGGTCGGGAAAAAGCTGCCGTTTTCAAAATATCCTTCAACGCCCGAAACCGAATAAACTATATCATCGGGATTGATATTTACAGGGAAATAATATTCGTCAAAACCTTCAACGGAAAGCTTTATACGCGAGTTTTTGAATACATTTTTGCCGTCGGCAGTGATTTTCAGATGATAAAGTCCAGAGGCCTTTTTCACCGAAGATGTAACGGCTATAGACGAAGCAACTTTTCGCACAGAGCCGTCCGAGGGAGTGTTTATGAGTTTTTGTCCTCCTTGCTGCACATCCTTTGTAACAAGCGTGGTTGAGCCGCCGCCGTCAAGGTTTACGGCATTATATGCTCCTATATATTTCATGAAAGCGCCCAGCTCCGTCATCGTCATGCCCTTTGATGAAGAGCTGCGTCCGTCAACCGCCGCCAGATATACCGTCTTTTGATTTTGACTTATGCCGAAGGCTGAACGGGGATTTGTACCGCCGATTACATGCGAAAAGCTTGACGGTACACTGCCGTCCGATAAAATTTTTGCACCTGCTCCGGCGGCAAGCTGCAAACTGTTAAAATCGACGCTTGACACAATATCAAGTTTAACCTCATCTCCGACTTTGAAATTATCGGTTAAAAAACAATCCCAGTCGGACAGTGCGGTCAATATATACATATTATCCTCAAGCTTTACAGGTTCGCTCGAAAAGCGTATTTCCGAGATTATGTTATCACGCACAACAACTTCATATCTTGTATCGGTTGAGCCGAGCGAATATCTGTCATAGTATTTATCATACATCATAATCTGTGACAAATCACTCGCCTTATTTTTTCCGGCAATTTGTTTCTGCTTGCCGTTCGGGGCGGTGATAACAATTTTATAATCTATAATATCCGCAAATACGTTTCGGTTTTCGTCCTGCATGATTGTATACATGCCGTCAGATGACGCGGGCGAGGAAATCATTTTTTTATCGAAGAATACGGCGCCGATGGGAGAGCCGTGACCGGCGCGCGAATCCCAGTTAAAAAAGTCTGAGTTTATTGCGGCGGTTGTGTCATGCTGCTGTGCGGCAGTGAGCACGTTTGAAAGATAGCTTACGCCGTTTTGGTCGTTTATTACGCCGAGCGACAGATGCGGATAATTTAAATCCGCTTCGGCAACATATGCTCTGTTCCAGCTTCGGTCAGACATGAAAATATCGTAGCTTGTAAGAGATACGCCTTTTGTAAGTTCGCTGCGCTCTTTGTATACATATTTTATATCTGCGGCATATGTGCCTGCTGCGAATACGGCAGAAAAAACGGTTATTATAAATATCAGCATAAAGAATATTCCTGTATTTTTTTTCATGATTATACACACTCCTGCTCATGAGAAGTTTTTGTAAAGCTTTTAGTCATCAGTATTGTTGTCACTGCTGGAAATATTTTTGGAAAGCATATTTATTATTGTGTCATATATCTTGGTTGAGTTTCTTTTAAAGCATTTACACATCTTTTTTGCAAGCTCATCACTTTTTGCATAAACATTCATCGACAAAAGCACCGTTTTGCCGTCTTTAAGCTCAAGATGCGACTCAAATTCGTCAAAATTTACGGGAATACTTTTTGCACTGACGGAATTTCTCTTTTCATTTTCCTTAAAAAGCTCGTCCAGACATTCGTCAACATATTCGCGAACCTCAAGCGGAAGCTTTACTGCAAAACTGTCTGCACCTGTTTGCCCGGAGGGCGTGAGGGCATAAAGCGTTTTTTCCTCCATGCTCTTGAATACATAAAGCTCTTCCGCTTTTGTCAGAAAAGCGAGCGCGTCATGTATTTCAAAAAAATCGATACGCGCACTGCCGAGCGCTATATGAGATATTTCATACGCTGTAAGAGCACGCTGTGACTTTGCAAGCGTATACATAACAATAAGTCTTATTTCAACGGGGTCATCTATTTTATAATAATGTTTCATTATGCTTCTCCTTAAAAATGTTTTATATCCGAAAACAGCAAATCGGTCCGGGCTGACGGCATAATATTTGCAGCATCAGTTTATCGAACGTATCCGCGTTTGTAATCAATATAAATAGTATAACATATAAAATTATATTTTTGTAGCCAAATATATAATTTTATGATATACTTTATATGACAATTACTTTACATATGCTAATGTTTTTTGGAAAAACGGTGAATATAATGGAAAGTTGTAAAAATTTTAATGAAATAGTTTCAGAAAAACTCATGGAACTTGACATAAATGAGTTTGGATTTACAAAAACGGAACTCATAAATGCAAAACGCGCCGAAAAACTGCCGTATGCGGTAAGTATAGTTGTTCCGCTGTCGGATTACATAATAGATGAGATTGACAAAGAACCGACATTTGCGTATTTTCAGCATTACCGCGCAGTGAATGCGTATATTGATGCCGTGCTTTTGCGGCTCGGGTTTATGATAGCATCATATGGCTATAGTTATATGCCGGTGGCGGCATCACAGTCAATTCCGACAAATGCGCTGCCGTATTCGGCGCTGGTCAGCCATAAAGCTGCCGCACGAAATGCCGGACTCGGCACAATAGGTAAAAGCGCATTGTTTTTGTCGCGCAGGTACGGCACACGTGTTCGGCTCGGCACACTTCTTACGGATATGCCGCTTGAGTGTGAAAACGGAAAAGAATTGGAAGATGTATGCGCGTCATGCGATTTGTGCGCAAGGAGCTGTCCTGCTATGGCGATATCGGGCAGAGGTTATAAAGAGGGAATGGAGCGCGAGGAATTTTTTGACGCGGCGGCGTGCAGCGAGTATATGAAGAAAAAGTTTCAGCATATCGGGCGCGGCGCAGTATGCGGCATATGTATGAAAGTTTGTCCTTATACACATAAGGTTAAAGAAAGGCATGGGTAGAAATGGCGGAAAAAGGCAGAAAAAAGTCTGAGAAAAAGTCTGAGAATAAGGATATGAACGCATACGAAAACACGTTGCACGATCAGGGCTATAAATATGTCTGCGGCGTTGACGAGGCAGGCAGAGGCCCTCTTGCAGGAAGCGTATATGCCGCGGCAGTGATTTTACCTGAAAATTGCTATATAGAAGGACTTCGCGACTCAAAAAAACTCAGTGAGAAAAAGCGTGAGGAGCTTTTTGACGTTATAATTGAAAAGGCTGTTGCATATGGTATTTGTGCCGTGGACAGCGAACGGATAGATGAGATAAACATACTGGAGGCAACCTTTGAGGCGATGAGGGGCGCTGTTGACAGGCTTTGCGTCAGACCGGATTTTATAATGGTTGACGGAAACAGGAGCAAAGGGTTTGAAGAATTTGAACATGCGACACTTGTCGGAGGAGATGATTTATCGCTGTCAATCGCGGCGGCATCGGTTCTTGCAAAAGTGAGCCGTGACCGATACATGAAAGAAATGGCGAAAAAATATCCCGAATATGAATTTGAAAAGCATAAAGCATACGGCACATTGCGCCATAGGGAGCTGATTGCAAAATACGGTCCGTGTCCCATTCACAGAAAGACGTTTAAGGGCGTAAGGGAGTATGTGAAATGACATCGCGTGAAATTGGAAGCATATGCGAAAAATATGCGGCACAGTATATGGCGGGCGAGGGAATGGAGATTTTGCGTTTGAATTTTTATTGCCGCGAAGGCGAAATTGACATTGTGGCGCGTGAAGATGAATATACTGTTTTTGCCGAGGTGAAAGCGCGGAAAGGGACATCGTTCGGCGAGCCGCGTGAGGCTGTGACAGCGGAAAAACAGCGCAGAATTATCATGGCGGCGCAGAAATATTTGATGGAGCAAAGCGCCGAAACGGCGGTGCGTTTTGATGTTGTGGAAATAATTTACCGTATGCATAACGAAAAACCGGAGGTATTGAAAATAAATCATATACGTGACGCATTCACTCTTTAGAAGGAGGCTGTAAAATTGTACAATTACAGAATTGCCGACGCACATTGTGACACGATAGGCGAACTTTACAGAAAAGCTTGCCTTAAGAAGAACTGCGGACAGCTTGATATTGCAAGAATGGGAGAATATAAAAATTGGATGCAGATATTTGCCGTATGGACCGACGCAAATCTTGGCTATGAGAAGCAGAAAAAGAAGGAAGATAAAATTATAGAACGTTTTTTTCATGAAGTGCAGAAAAACTCAGATAAAATTACTCATGTAACATCTGCCGATGAAATAAATAAAGCATGGAACGAGAAAAAGATTGCGGCGCTTCTCGGCATAGAGGGCGCGGACACAGTGCGTAGCATAGAGGATATTTGTTCATTTTACAGGCGCGGCGTCAGATGTATAACGCTCACGTGGAACGGCTCAAATGCGATAGCGAGCGGCGTCGGTGATGAAAACGCGGATTTCGGGCTTACGGATTTCGGCAGAAACGCTGTGAGAAAAATGAATGAGCTCGGTATGCTGGTTGATGTTTCCCATATATCGCAAAGAGCGTTTTGGGACGTAATAGATACGAGCAGCAAACCGATAAGCGCAACACATTCAAACTCAAAAACGGTATGTGCCCACAGGCGAAACCTTACCGACGAGCAGTTTAAAGCGCTTTGTGATAACGGAGGTGTTGCAGGAATAAATTATTATACCAGTTTCGTGAACGGTACGGACAGCGCGTGTATTGATGATATTGTGCGTCATATTGAGCGGTTTTGTGCGCTTGGGGGAGAAAATCATATAGGGCTTGGCAGTGATTTTGACGGGATTGATACTGCACCGTCGGATTTACGTGGCGCTGAAGATGTATATAAGCTTCTTGACAGACTGCTTGAGCTGAATTACTCCGAAAGCACAGTGCAGAAGATTGCATATAAAAACTTTTTGCGTCTGTTCGGCGAGGTGTTGAAAGACTGTAAGAAATAACTGTTTATTGAAAACGGACATACGGCAAAACATGGAAGGAACAAAAAATAAAAAAATACGTCTGTAAAAATATGAGGTGATACATATGAAAAAACTAACAGCAGCAATTCTTGTTTTAACAATGCTCGCAGCATCGTGCATGACCGCATTTTCTGCGTCATTTTCAGATGTGGGCGACGAGTTTGCATGGGCATCGGAGGCAATTGATAAGTTTTCGGAGGAGAACATTATTGTCGGAAAAAGCGACGGAGTATTTGCGCCCGACGATAACGTTACACGTGCCGAGTTTGCAAAGCTTCTTGTGCTCACGTTTAAGCTTAAATCGGATAAAAGCGCAGAGTACAGCGATGTTGCAAAGGATTTCTGGGGCTATGAATACATTAACGCGGCGTATGGGTATACAGTTGAGGCAAATGTGCTTGATAATACATGTGCAAACGATGTATTTATGCCAGATAACGCGGCAACGCGTCAGGAAATAGCTGCGGCGATAGCAAAGGCCGCAGATTTGAAGGAAAGCGAAAATGAAAACTATCTCGCGGATAATTTTACCGACAGTGCAGACGTAAATTCCGAGATATATAGCTTGGTACAAAATGCCGCAGCAGCGGGTCTTATAAAGGGATATGAGGACAGGACGCTTGTGCCGGACGGAAAAGTTACACGTGCGGAGGCTGCTGTACTGTTATACCGTGCAAGAGAATATAAAAAAGCAAACAATACTCCGAAACCGACCGCAGAACCGACTGCTGTGCCGACATCTGAGCCAACCACGGAGCCAACAACCGAACCTACAGCAAAACCGACCCCGACACCGACTTCTGCGCCTCTGGTTATGCCTCGGGCATCGGTAGATGTTGTAATGGTAGAAAGTGTTGAGCAGACATCGTATGATGGGGACAGGGGCTATGCAATTACATATGTATTCGGCGGAATAATATATGACGAGCCGCTGATTGTATCGGAAAATGCAGTAGTCAGCGGAGTAAAAAGCTCACTCAGCGAAATTGAAAAAGGAGACCTTATTGTTTTCGGCTCAAGAAATAAAAATGTCAGCAAAGCGGTAACAGTTATTTTATCGCCGATGAAAGCATATGAGAGAATTAATGCAGGCGCAGTTGTGAGCGATGTTATAGACTTATCGGCGCTTAATAACTGGGGATTATATAATTCGTCTGCTGTAACAAGAATTTATTTCGGAAAGCTTGAAGATGTAAAAAACAAAGATGGCGGAGCTGTACTGAAAATGAGCTGTTCCAGCGCGTCAGACCAAACTGTGTTTGTACCGTCGGACAATGTAAGAATATCGCGCTATAACGTATACAAAAATAGCGAAATACAGCGTTTTGAAAAAATTTCGCTGCACGATATATACGCAGAAGAAGAAATATACGCTTTTGTGAGAGAAAAGCGCGATGTGGTCACGGATGTGATATTAATCGACTATACCCGTTAAAATATATACATAAAGTATGATTTGAAAGGCAAAAAAGCAAGCAGATATATAAACTGCTTGCTTTTTTGTGTGTAAAATTGCAGATAAAAATAAAAAACTGTAGAAATTTGTATGTGTAAAAAATATATTCGACAACTTTAATTTACAAAAAATGCCATTTGACAGGTGTATAATATAATCGTAAAAAGTAAAGGCTGCAAACTAAAATTGTATGAGCCGAAATTTAGCTGTATTACAAAAACTATAAAAAATAATAAAAATTATACCAAGGAGAGAAATGGCGATGGCACAAGTTGAAATTCCCGCATATAAGCGTGTGGAGGAGCATCAGGAAAAAAAGAGAACTAAAAAGACGGAAAGGGCGCCGCTTCGGTTTAAAAAGAGCGATTACATATTCGGCGCACTTGCGTTTCTTGCGGCAAGGGCATCAATGCTCGGTCAGATGAGTCCGTTTGCGGTTTCGCTTTTCGGCGCGGTCTATTCGAAAACGAGAATGCCGCTGACAATGCTTTTTGCCATGATTGGGTATCTCAGCACAGGCATGGGGGTGAAAGCGCTGAAGTATCTTATTGCAATGGCTGTTTTTTATGCATACAGGGTGATTTTTGTAAAAAACGGCAGAGAAGATAAAGCGTTTGTACGTGCCGCGGTTATTGGGGGCGGATTGTTTGCCGGCGGCATGGCGGTCATGATGTTTGACATGGTGCTTGCATACAACGTTGCACTGCTTGCTCTTGAAAGTCTGGTATGTGCCTTTTTAACTGTTGTGCTGAAAGAGGCAGGAACATTTGCGGAGATGCGCGAAAAGAGCAAAGGGCCCGTCGGAAACGAACAGTTGCTGAGTCTTTTAATTATATTCGGAATTTCGCTTGCAGGTATGCGTGATATCACGAAAATAGGTCCTGTAAGCTTGAGTGAGATAGTATGCGTGACGGCTGTAATATTTGTTGCATATTGTCGCGGCATGGCAATGGGAGCATGTGCAGGAGCATGTGCAGGACTTATATGTGCGATGAATTCGGCAGATATGCTTCCTGTTATAGGAATATTTACATTGTGCGGATTTGCGTCGGGGTGTGTAAGAACGCTCGGGAAAAATATATGTGCACTGACATTTGCCGTATGCGCCGCAAGCATGGGATTTATGACGACTGCATACATATACGGCAATGTTGGAATAGTGAACTTTTTACTTGGCTCGGCAGTATTTATGATTTGTCCGAAAAGCAAAGCGGACAAAATTGCGGCGTTTGCCGACGGATATTACGGTTCATATTCGGAGGTACCGTATATGCAGCGTATGCAGGAACTTATGCAGAGCAGGCTCGGAGAGATTTCATCAACTTTTAACACACTTGCCCATTCATTTGATGAGTTGTCACAAAGACGTGCGCAGCAAGACGTATCGCCTGTGGCACGCATATTTGATGACACGGCAAAAAAGATATGCGGAAACTGCGGTTTGTGTGCGCACTGTTGGGAAAAGGAAACGGCAATGATGTATAAGATGGTAAATGCCGTTGAAAAAAAGCTTGATGAAAAAGGGTATGCGGACATACTTGATGTTCCGGAGGAATTTCGGGAAAAATGCGTACATGCGCCCGAATTTATTGCGGCGGCAAATCACTTTTTTGAGATAAACCGTATAAATTCGCTGTGGGAGGGGCAAATGGAGGAATCAAGAAAGGTTTTGTCACAGCAGTACAGAGGCTTTGCGTCGGTAGTGGGCGCTTTGTCCGATGAATTGTCTGGCGATATACTTTATGAAAACAAATATGAGAAAAAAATAATATCGGAACTGAAAAAGAAGCAGATTTTCCTGAAGAGCATTTGTGTTTTTGAAAAGTCCGATGAAAGCTTTGAGGTTGAGGCTGAATTTTATGAAAAGGAGGAGAGTGAAAAAATAGGCGAAATATGTGAAGTTATATCACAGGTATTAAAGCACCCGATGAGAGTTACGGATACGCCGTCAGATGAACTGCGTGTAATATTTGAGCCGCTGTTAAATTATAAAATAGTCAGCGGTGTTGCCGTATTAAAAAAGGACGGACAGCAGAAATGCGGCGATTCATATTGTGCACTCAGCCTGAATGACAACAGATACGCCCTTGCAATAAGCGACGGTATGGGAAGCGGCGAAAATGCCGCATGCGAAAGCAGTGTGACTATAGATCTTCTGAAAAAGCTGCTGCTTGCGGGTTTTGATAAAACTGCGGCGGTACAGCTCATAAATTCCGCACTTGTACTGAAAAGCGGGACGGAAGCTTTTGCAACAATCGATTTGGCAGTTATAGATTTGATAAATGCGCAGGCGGATTTTGTAAAAATAGGGGCTGCGGCAGGATATATAAAACGTGAGGATAAAATTGAGAGCATGTATTGCAGCACTTTGCCTGCCGGAATACTTACGGAGGCGGACATACAGTTTGCACGGAAACGTTTATGCGGAGGAGATTACATAGTTCTTGTCAGCGACGGGGTTGCAAATGCGAAGAAAAACACAAACTGGATAGGCGAGGTTCTCGGCGGAATAAATGCAGATGAAGACCCCGATACAGTGGCTGAGATTATTTTAAAAGAGGCAGTTATAAACAAAAGGGGAGCTGTTGATGATGATATGACGGTAATTGCCGCAAAAATTTTGGACAAATAATTCTGCTTGCGATGTATAAAGAGGGGGATAATGGTAAAAATATGTATAGCAAAATGAAGAAAACGTATGAAAGGAAGCTGTACATGGCAGATAAAAGCAAAAACGAACAATATGACATAGTTGCGCAGGCGGAAGATGTCTTAAGATTGTATGCAAAGCGGTATTTTGAAATGAACAAGCGCAGAAACAGGCTTCCGAAAAAAAAGAAAAGCAGAGGCAATATAAAAATAATTGCAAATGCTGCCGCGTGGTGTATTCTTCTATGTGCAGCGGTTGCGGCAGTTATATATTTCATGTGAGCAAAAAAGGACGGTTCGGCCGTTCTTTTTTTATGGGCAAAATTATTCCTCCTCCGAATATTTAAGCGATTCATATATGCGGTTTATTTCAGCCCCCATGAGAACAATACTTGCAAACACATAAAACCACAGCATGATAATTATTATTGCGCCTATTGAGCCGTAAAGAAGAGAAAAACGTGCGGAAAAGCGTACATATACCGATATTCCGATGCCTGTAAGAGATATTCCGAGTGTGCTGAAAACACTGCCCAAAATCAAATTTCCGAAATTCATTTTCCGGTTCGGGGCAAAGTAATATAAAAACAGCAGTGTTATAAAAATTGTTAAAAGAGCGGCTATGATAATAATGCAAATTATTATTTCGGCTTTATCATCGGAATATCCCAGACCGGCAAGAAGAGTGTCGAACAGTTTTCCGCCGGCAGCAATTGCAAATGCAAATAAAAAAATAATTATGCCGGCAGCGATGGTAAATGCGGCTGACAAAAGATATTCAAACAGAAAAAATCTGCGTTTTTCGACCGCATAAACGGAATTTATTGCGATAATTGTTGAACCTATTGCGCGTGAGGCGGAATACAGGCTTATAACGATTGAAAAAATGAGCATATACGGGCTGCTGATGTTTGAAACATAATTATTGTAGTCGATTATTATACCGACTATCTGCTCGGGAAAAATGGGCGACACGATGCCAAGCAGAACTTTGCTGTCAAAGTTTAAAAGCCCTATGAGCGAGCTGAGAAACATTATAAACGGAAAAAACGAAAAGGTGAAAAAATATGCAATACTGCCGCTTGCGTAGAAAATTCTGTTTTCATTGCAGCGGCGCACAAACTCATCTGCAAAACGCAAAAATTTGTTTTTCGTATGAAAATTATAGCTGCATATTTTCATGGCAATCTTCCTTTCGCCAAATTCCCGAAAAAATTGGGCACAAATCAAAATTAATTGACTTATGCCCAATTTCAAACTACCGTGTGTTTAAAAAGCTTATTTCATGCCCTGCTCATAAGAAGAAATCATCTTCTTAACCATCTGTCCGCCGACAGAACCTGCCTGCTTGCTTGTGAGGTCGCCGTTATAGCCCTGTTTAAGGTTAACGCCTACCTCAGAAGCAGCCTCCATCTTAAACTTATCAAGAGCGGCTCTTGCTTCGGGAACCAAATTCTTTTTGTTGCTCGATGATGCCATTGTGTTTCACCTCCTTGTTCGGTTTACACTGATAATTTGTGCATATAACAAGATTTTATGAGGTGTAATTTAAGGCATATAAGAAAAAATTTTCCATGCAATATTTATTTATATTCAAATTAGAAAATCGGCCATATGCTACAACAGAATTTTATCTGAAAGCCTGGATACGCTCTTGTCTAAATTTCTGCGTTCATCTTCTGTAAATGCAAGTACGCCACCGACGATATCAGAGGCGGCACTGCGCACCTGCAGCAGAATATCTGTGTCACAAAAAAGATTTGCAATATGCATCTGCGGCAAACCGTGCTGTTTTGTACCGAAAAAGTCGCCGGGCCCACGCAGCTTTAAATCTTCATCGGCAATATAAAAACCGTCGTTTGAGCTGCACATAATCTTCATGCGCTTTTTTGAAAGCTTGCTGTCGCTTTGATTGAACAGTATGCAGTAACTTTGCTCGCTGCCTCGCCCGACGCGCCCACGCAGCTGGTGCAGCTGGCTCAGTCCGAAACGTTCGGCATTTTCAATAACCATTATGTTGGCATTACCTACATCAATACCGACCTCGATAACGGTTGTTGCAATCAGTATATCGATTTCTCCGTTTTTGAAGCGGTGCATGATTTCATCTTTTTCGTCGTTTTTCAGTCTGCCGTGAATAAGCGCACAACGAAATTCGGGGAAAATTTTATTGCTGAGCATTTTTGCATAGTCGATAACATTTTTTAAATCGTCTGATGAACTTCTTTGTGTATTACCGGCAGTGTTATTTACGGCGTCGCTGTCCTCAATCAGCGGACAAACAACATAAGCCTGTCTGCCTTCGAGAACGTGTTTTTTTATAAAATTAAACACGCGGGGGCGCATATTTTCGCCGACACAGTATGTTTCGACAGGTTTTCGCCCCGGAGGCAGCTCATCAATTACGGATATGTCGAGGTCGCCGTAAACAACAAGCGCAAGAGTGCGGGGGATAGGGGTTGCACTCATTACGATTATATGGGGATTGTCGCCCTTTTCGGCTATCGCACTGCGGTGTATGACGCCAAATCGATGCTGTTCATCGGTCACAACAAGCGACAGATTTTTATATTTTACATTTTCCTGTATTATTGCATGAGTACCTATAATAATATCGGTATCGCCGTTCGCGGCTGCGTTATATATTTCGTCTTTTTCGCGTTTACTCGTTGAGCCTGTCAGCAGACATATGCGAATTCCGGCGCCGTCCATAATTTTTATAAAATTTTCATAATGCTGACGTGCGAGAACCTCTGTCGGAGCCATAAGAGCAGCTTGGTATCCGCTTTTTGCCGCGGCATACATTGCAGCTGCGGCGACGACCGTTTTGCCCGAACCGACATCGCCCTGAACCAGCCTGTTCATGGCTGTGCCGCCCGAAAAATCGCCGCAGATATCTTCTATGACTTTTTTCTGCGCATTTGTGAGAGTAAACGGCAGACGTTTTATAAAATCATATGTGTATTTTGTGTTTATATCGGTAAAGCGTGTATGGGAAACACGGGAAACTCTTATTTTTGAAAGTGCCATAACAAAAGTAAACAATTCATCAAAAACCAACCTGCGGCGTGCCGCATCATATGAGGCAAAATCGCTCGGAAAATGTATATCCCTGACAGCCTTATCAAGCGGAATTAAACTGTATTTTTCACGAAGCTGCAAGGGAAGAGTTTCTTGCATTTCGCCGGCATATCTTATCGCCTCATTCATTGCCGTCTGGATATTTTTTTGCGTAAGACCGGCAGTGAGAGGGTAGAGTGGTATAATCTTTCCGGTTACAATGTTTTCGGAAGAATTTTTTTCAAAAATCGGATTTTCGATGCATTTATTTTTCCCTATGCGCTTTATTTTGCCGTAAAATGTGTATGTTTCGCCTTTTATTATGCTCCTGCTTATATATTTGTTATTAAACCATGTTGCCTGCATAACTCCGCTGGCATCAATAAGCTCTGCGGTATACAGTGAGAAGGAATTGTTAATTCTTCTTTCCGAAACAGCAGAAAAAACGGTGGCATGAATGCACACCGTTTCACCTTCGTTTGCTTCAAATATAGGGACAATTTTTGTCCTGTCCTCATGACCGCGCGGAAAATACGAAAGCAAATCGCCGACAGTTTCAACTCCGACCTTTTCAAAAAGTTTTGCCCTTGTGTTTCCTATGCCTTTCAGCGCAGTAACAGGTTCATTAAGCATAAGTTATCAAATCCCTTATTCAGCCGATATTATGTAGTAATATAACGGCTGATTTCCGCTTCTCATAATTATGTCAGCATCTTCAAACATTTCTTCAAGCTTTTCTGCCATGCTGTCTGCCTGCTGTTCGCTTACATCTTCGCCATAGTATACCGATATAACCTCTGTATCATCATCGGCAATTTTCTCGGCAAGTTCAAGCAGAACCGACTCGGGACTGTCGGATACGCAGCATATTTCACCTTCGCTTATTCCGATTATATCGCCCGATTTTATCTGTTTGCCCGAAACGCTTGTGTCGCGTACCGCATAGGTAACTTGACCTGTTTTTACGTTTGAAATCGCTTCGAGCATATTTTTTTCATTTACATCTTTTTCAACATGAGGCAAAAATGCCATGATTGCGCTTATGCCCTGCGGAACGGTTTTTGTAGGCAGTACAATAAGCTCCTTTTCACAAAGCTCCTTTGCCTGATTTGCTGCAAGAATTATGTTTTTGTTGTTCGGCAGCACAAAAATGCAGTCCGCATTAATTTTACTTGCTGCGCCGAGAATATCGTCGGTACTCGGATTCATCGTCTGACCGCCCTCAATTATCTCGTCAACACCGTAATCGCGGAAAATATCGGCAAGTCCGCTGCCCGCAGCAACGCTGACAAACCCGTATTTTTTATGCGGTGTTTCGGGCACGGTTTCCGTTTTTTCCTCGGCAGCTTTATCTCCGTTTTCAAGTATGGAGGTATGCTGCAGCTTCATATTATCAATTTTTATGCGCGAAAGAGCACCGAGCTTTAAAGCCTCTTCAATTACAAAGCCGGGGTGGTTTGTATGAATATGGACTTTAACTATTTCATCATCGTCTATAACGAGCTTGCAGTCGCCTTTTGGGTCGATAATTTCGCTGAAACGGTTTACATTAACGCTGTATGACTTTTTATCTATGATAAATTCTGTACAATATGAAAATTTTATGCTTTCGGGGTCAATGCTTGCCTGTGCGGAGGATACGGCAGATGTAGTCTGCTTTAAAGCCTCTTTAAGGTCAACAAGATTACCTGTTGACAAAGCGAGATATGCTCCCTCGAGAATTTTTACAAGACCTGCACCGCCTGCGTCAACAACGCTTGCCTCCTTCAGAACGGGGAGAAGGTTTGGAGTATTGTCAAGAGCCTCCTTCGATGCTTTAAGCGAGGCTTCCAGAACGGCAATTATGTCCGTTTCTTCTTTTGCAGCCTCAACCGCAGCCTCAGCGCCTTTGCGCGCAACTGTAAGGATAGTGCCCTCGGTCGGGCGCATAACGGCTTTGTATGCAGTATCAACTCCCGAATTCATCGCTGCTGCAAGCTCAAAAGCATCGACTGCTTGTTTTTTGTCCAATCCTTTTGACAAACCGCGGCAGAACTGTGATAAAATAACGCCGGAGTTTCCTCTTGCACCGCGCAGTGACGCGGTTGCCAGTGCTTTTGCCACATCGCCTATCACGGGTGTGACAAACTTTTTAACCTCATCTGAAGCGGAAGTAAAAGTGAGCGACATGTTGGTTCCCGTATCACCGTCGGGGACAGGGAAAACATTAAGCTTATCAACTGCCGCTTTATTATTGTTTAAGTTATTTGATGCAGAAATAATCATATTGGCAAATTGTATGCCGTCAAGTGAAGTAATTATAATAATCGCCTCCAATAAAATCAGCCGGCTTCTGTGCCGGACAACGGGAATTTAGTCAACACGTGCACTTTCAACATTTACGTTGATTTTTCCAACCTTACAGCCCGACATGGTTTCGATGCTGTACTTTACATTTTTAATTATACTGTCGCAGATTGCGGAAATGTTTACTCCGTATTCCACAATTATGTGTAAATCTATGGTTAAACGGTCGTTTTCCGTGCGTATGTTTATGCCCTTTGTAATCGAATCGCCGAGCAAAAGATTTACAAAACCGTTTTTGCCCTTACGTCCCGCCATGCCGACAACGCCGTAGCAGCGTGTTGCCGCCATTCCGGCAATTTTTGCAAGAACATCGTCCTGAATAACTATTGTACCGTTTGCATTTACAGTCTGAAGCGTCATATATATACCTCCATATAACAAATTTAGTAGGTTTGAATTTTATAAACTTTTATACATATTCAATTTTATCATATGTTTTTTGAATAGTCTATACAAAATTTGTATTTTTTGTAATTATATTTATGCACTGCCGTCGCCGTCATCAATAATTTTTGCCGCGTCGGAATCGGAAAGTGAAGTAATCTTTTTCAATGTGCTGCGGATTTTGCGCGTACGAACGCCGACCAGCTTGTCAAGCTCTTTGTTTGCCTGTTCAAGACGCGTCTGGGTCTGAGCGAGTACATCGCCGAATTTGTCAAATTCGGTTTTTACAGCGCCGAGAACATTCCAAACTTCGCTTGAATGTTTCTGTATGGCAAGTGTCCGAAAACCCATTTGCAGGCTGTTCAGCAGTGAAGCCATAGTTGTCGGGCCGGCGATGTTAATTTTATAGTCGCGTGCAAGTACTTCAACAAGTCCGCGCCGCACCACTTCGGCATACAAGCCCTCAAAAGGCAGAAACATAATGGCAAAATTTGTGGTGTGGGGAGGAGAAATATATTTATCGCGAATGGTTTTTGCGGACAGCTTTATGCTGCGTTCAAGAGCTGTGCCTGCGGATGCAATTGCATCGCTGTCGCCGCTGTCATATGCGTCAACGAGATTCGAGTACATATCCGCGGGGAATTTTGAGTCGATGGGAAGATATACAGTTTCGTCCTCGTTTCCCGGAAGGCATACCGCAAATTCTACAGGGTCGCGCCCCGACGGCTTTGTTACGACATTGGTTTTATACTGCTCGGGCGAAAGAATTTCCTCCAAAATCGCGCCGAGCTGGATTTCACCCAGTATGCCGCGCGTTTTAACGTTTGAGAGAACCTTTTTCAAATCACCCACGCCGACTGCCAGATTTTGCATTTCACCGAGGCCTTTATATACCTGTTCAAGACGTTCGCTGACAAGCTTAAATGATTGGCTTATACGGTCATCAAGCGTTTTCTGAAGTTTTTCATCAACCGTTTCGCGTATTTTGTCGAGCTGTTTTTCGTTGCTTTCGGAAACCGATTTAAGCCTGCTTTCGACCATAATTCTTATATTTTCAAGCTTTTGTTCGTTTTCAAAAGAAAAACTTTTAAAGCGCTCGGAAATTTCGCGCAGACGTTTGTCCTGCATCTCGGCAGAGGATTTCTGCGCGTCGGACAGTATGTCGGAAATCATTTTCATGCTTTCCTGCGTTGTTTTTGCGTTTTCGATACGCGCATTGCGCATTTCGTCAAAAAGCTGTGATTTTATCGCCTCAAAATCATTTTTTGCGTTCTTTTTTGTGCGCACAAAAACAGCTGCCAGTATTATTATAGATAGAAGAAGTGAAATAATACTTATACACAAAATTAAATATTCCATAATTTTCAAAAATTCCTCCGAATGAATTTATCCAGATATTCACTGACCGAGAATATCATGCTCGCTTTCCGCGCGCTTTTCTCGTCCCATAAGCATAGCGATTGCCTCTTTTGCGGGCATGTTTTCAAAAAGTACCCTGTGTGCGCATGCTGTAATGGGCATGGAAACGTTGTATTTCTTTGCCAAATCGTATGCCGCCGCACACGCGTTTACACCTTCGATAACCATGTGTACCTCATCTGTCGCCTGTTTAAGCGTTTTTCCCTGACCTATAAGCACTCCGGCATGTCTGTTGCGGCTGTGCGTGCTCATACAGGTAACAATCAAATCTCCTATGCCGGTAAGTCCGGCAAAGGTTTCGGCTTTTGCACCCATAGCCGTACCAAGACGTGAAATTTCCGCTATGCCGCGCGTCATAAGCGCAGCGCTTGTGTTGTCGCCGCAGCCGAGCCCTACCGCAATGCCTGCCGCAAGAGCAATAACGTTTTTTATTGCACCGCCGATTTCCGCGCCGAGCATGTCGTCGCTTGTGTATACGCGAAAATTCGGTCCCATAAATATATCCTGAACGAAAAGCGCAATATCATATTCATCTGCCGCAACAACATTTGCCGTAGCCATGCCGCGTCCAACTTCCTCCGCGTGTGACGGGCCGCTCATAACCGCAAGACGTACATCGGGAATTTCCTCCCTGATAACCTCGGAAAGGCGCAAAAGCGTTCTCGGCTCAAGTCCCTTTGCAATATTTAGAACGATTTGATTCTTTTCTATACATGACGAAAGCGTTTTTGCTATGTTTCTGACAGCATGCGACGGGGTAGCGGTTACAATCAAATCCGCTCCGCTGACACAGTGCGCCATATCGTTTGTAAATTCAATATTTCCGTTAAGCTTTACTCCGGGCAAAAACTCTTTGTTTTCGCGGTCGCGCATCAGCCGTTCGCTTTCTTCTTTTTTCCATGACCACAGGCAAACCTTAAAGCCTTTTTGCGCCAAAAGCGACGCCACTGCCGTGCCCCAGCTGCCCGAACCGATAATTGCAATTTTCATTTTTTATTACCACCTTTCACTGTCTGCGGATAAATAATGTTAAAATATAAAAACTGCTGTATAAAATTATTCATAATTCATGATTTCAGGACTGTTTTTTATAGTTTTCCTTTTTGCTGCCGATTTTTGATTCGGTTCCGTTAAAAAGACGCGCTATGTTTGCATGATGTCTGTATATCGCAAGCGCTCCCATTATGACGGAAGTTACTATAAGCGCAATGTTGTAATCGCGGTCGATAAAAAATGTAAAAATGCACGATGCGGTCGGAAAAACGATTGCACCGACGATTGAGCCGAGCGATATGTAGCGCGTAAGCGCCATAAAGAGAAGTGCACCGGCAAGAACGGCTATACCAATACGCCAGTCGAGCATAAAAATTACCGCACCAGATGTCGCTATACCTTTGCCGCCCTTAAACTGGAAGAATATCGGGTAGTTATGACCGAGAACAACGGCAACGGCACATATATATCTGACCGTACCCACAATCGGTTCATTCGCAAGCTGCGGAAAATATCCGCATATTATATGCGCCCACAGCATGGCTAAAAGTATGGCTGCGATGCCCTTTAATGCGTCACATATAAGCGTAAGTACGCCGACTTTTTTGCCGTATGTGCGCAGCATATTTGTAGCGCCGGCGTTTCCGCTGCCGTGCTGGCGTATATCCGTACCTATAAGTTTTGAAATAATAATCGAGGAACTTACGCTTCCGATAAGATAAGCCAGAATAACCATGGCTGCAGCGCTAATCCAAAGAAGAAACATATTATCATTGCCTTTCAGTTATATTGTTGATTGCATTATTACTGTAAATATAAGCTACATATTATTTTTTTCGCCGCGCTCGCGTATGATAAAGCGTATCGGTGTACCCTCAAAGCCAAAAGCGGCGCGCAGCTGATTTTCCAGATACCGCTGATATGAAAAATGAAACAATTCCGCTTTATTTACAAAAATAACAAATGTGGGCGGCTGAGCGCTTGCCTGTGTGGCATAGTAAATACGCAGCCTTTTTCCTTTATCGGACGGGGGCTGAACCTTTGCTGTCGCTTCGCCTATAACATCATTTAGCATACCTGTTGTAATGCGCCTTGAATTCTGTTCGGCAACATTTTTTATCATATCAAAAACAGCGTCGACACGGCTTCCTGTTTTTGCGGATATAAAATGCACCGGCGCATACTGCATAAACGCAAGTGTGTCAAGTATGTCGAGCTTATAGTTTTTCATGGTGTTTGTTTCTTTTTCAACAATATCCCATTTATTAACCACGACAATTGCCGCTTTGCCGCTTTCGTGCACAAAACCGGCAATTTTTGAGTCCTGTTCGGAAATTCCCTCCAAGCCGTCTATCATTATAATGCACACATCGCTCCGGTCAACGGCAGCATATGCACGTATTACGCTGTAGCGCTCAATCTGCTCGTCAACCTTGGATTTGCGGCGTATGCCGGCTGTGTCGATAAACATGTATCGCTGACCGTCACGCTCATAATATGTGTCTATGGCATCACGCGTTGTACCTGCAATGTTTGTAACAATGACTCGGTTTTCTCCGAGAATTCTGTTTATGAGCGAAGATTTTCCCGCATTCGGCTTTCCGACAATTGCAACCTTTATAACGGAATTGTCATCATCGTCTGTATCGGACGGCGGAAAATGTTTTGCCGCCTCATCAAGCAAATCTCCGACACCGAGCCCATGTGTTGAGGAAATTGCAATCGGGTCATCAAGACCGAGATTGTAAAACTCATAAAAATCCATTGGCGGTTCGCCGGTGTTGTCGATTTTGTTTACAGCCAGAATGATTGGCTTGCCCGATTTAACGAGCATGGACGCCACATCTTTATCCGCCGCCGTAAGTCCGTCACGCACATTTACCATAAAAATCACAACGTGCGCCATATCGATTGCAAGCTGTGCCTGCGCACGCATCTGAACGAGGATTTCATCATTTGCGCGCGGCTCAATACCGCCTGTGTCAATAAGTGTAAATTCGCGTCCGAGCCATTCCGCATCTGCAAATACTCTGTCGCGTGTTACGCCGGGCGTATCATCAACTATGCTGATACGTGTGCCGGCTATTTTATTGAATAATGTGGATTTGCCAACGTTTGGGCGTCCCACGATTGCAACTACCGGTTTTGCCATAAGTGCTGTACCTCCGTATGTTCTGATATATTTAAAAGCTTTTGTGCAAATTCATATCCGTCGTTTAAGACGGGAATTATTTTTATATTAAGCTTGTTTTCAAGCTCACCGAGCGTAACATCGTCCAAAAAGATTTCATCATCGGCGCGAAGCATTGACGCGGGGATATACAGAGCCTCGCCGAGATTGCTGTTTTTGAGCTGTTCATAGATGTCACATGCGCACACAAGACCGCTCACATTTACTCCGCCGCCGAAAAAGTTGTTTTTTATGCCGTATACATCTATCTTCATACCTTCACAGTGCTTTTCAAGACGGCGTGAAAGCGAACATATAAAATCATATGCAAGTTCTCCTGTGGCAATACTTACATGTCTGTTCATTTTGCGCGGTTTAATTTCGCACAGTGCCCTCGTAAATTCGCCCTCCATGCTTGTGATAAGCCCGACTCCGTTTTCAATCTGCGGATAACCTTCGTATTCTTTTTCACACGGCAGACCGATACCTGCCATAAGATAAAATTCGTCCGAAGCATATATAAGAGATGAACCGTATTTCCGGTGAAATTCCTTCTGCTTGTTCTCTATCTGTTTTATAACAGCCGCTGCACTTTCGCGCGTATACGGTTTAAGCGGGTAAAGCCCTTCGCGGTGAGCGCTCAGACCCACGGGGACGGCGCTTATACTTGTCACATATGGCGCCAACGCTCCGAGCTCGTTTAATGTGCGCTCAAGTTCATCGCCGTCATTTATGTCCGGACACAGCACAATCTGGCAGTTCATGTGAATTTTATTTTCGGCAAGCCTCTGCATTATGGGGTAGAGTTTGCCTGCGAACCTGTTTCCGAGCATCATTTTCCGAAGTTCCGGATTTGTGGTATGAACAGATACATTTACAGGTGAAATTCTCATTTTTATAATGCGGTCAATATCTTTGTCGTTCAGATTTGTAAGCGTAATATAATTTCCCTGCAAAAAAGAAAGCCGCGCATCGTCATCTTTAAAATATACTGTTTCTCTCATGCCCTTCGGCAGCTGGTCGATAAAACAGAAAATGCATTTATTGCGGCAGCTTTTCGGCGTATCCATCAAAGAATTTTCAAATTCTATTCCCAAATCCTCATAGCCTGTGTAAACATCTATTATTTCAGCTTCGCCGTCAGCATGCAGTATTTCAAGCTCCAGCTCTTCGTCGCATGAAAGAAATCTGTAGTCAAGAACATCGTTTATTTTACTGCCGTTTATTTTTATAATTCTGTCGCCGCGGCAAAGTCCGATTTCCTCAGCAATGCTTCCAGCGAGAGTTGATTTTATCACTGCGTCAGCCATCAGATAATCATTCCCATTCAAATCATTCGCATACATACAAATCCTATATTATTATCCACTAAAAATGCAAAATAGTCAAGTTATTTTTAAAACAAGCTTAATGAAAACGGCGGCAATGTTAAAAATATCCGTTCTTTATGCACAAACTGTTGACTTTTTCTTATATTTGGAACATAATATTAAGTGATTTGCAAAAAATGCGGCTCATAGAATATAAACAGACAAATATGCAAAAGGCGAAAAATTTTTGGAGGGATATGGGTGTCAGAGAAAACAGAGTTGTTTAAAAAAAGCATAAAAAATAAGAAAATTACGGTTTTGGGAATAGGAGTCAGCAATCTTCCGCTGATAGAATTTCTGGCAGAAAACGGGGCATGCGTGACTGCATGCGATAAAAGAAGCGAACTCGGCGAGGAAGCGGCGAAACTTAAAAAATATGACATAAAATATTGTCTGGGAGAGAATTACCTTGACAGTATAGACGGTGAAATCGTGTTTAAAACGCCGGGTATGCGCTATGATTTGCCGCAGCTTAATGCGGCACGCAAAAGAGGCAGTATAGTGACATCGGAGATGGAGGTATTTTTCGATTTATGCGGTGCAAAAATTATTGCCATAACAGGCAGCGACGGAAAAACCACAACAACAACGCTTATTTCGGAAATGCTCAAAAAGCAGGGGTTTAAAGTGTGGGTCGGCGGAAATATAGGCCGTCCTCTTCTGGGCGAAATCGATAACATAAAGGATACGGATATGGTTGTGCTTGAGCTGAGCAGCTTTCAGCTTCATACCATGAAGTCAAGCCCGAATATTGCCGTTGTGACAAACCTTTCTCCGAACCATCTCGATATGCACAAGGATATGGACGAATATGTATCGGCAAAGAAAAATATATTTCTTCATCAGAAGAAAGGCGACCGCCTTGTTTTGAATTATGATAATGAAATAACGCGCGGATTTTGTGCGGAAGCTGTTAATGAACCTGTATTTTTCTCAAGGAAAAACGAACAGGAAAACGGTGTATATTTAAAGGACGGAGTTGTATACTACCAAAAAGAACCTGTGCTGCGTGCGGACGAAATAAGAATACCCGGCATGCATAATGTTGAAAATTACATGGCGGCAATTGCGGCATTATGGGGCATGGTGAGCGCGGAAAATATCAGAAGCGTTGCAAGAGAATTTGGCGGAGTTGAACACAGGATAGAGTTTGTGCGCGAAAAGGACGGCGTAAAGTATTACAATGACTCAATAGCAAGCAGCCCGACACGTACTGCGGCAGGACTGAAGGCGTTTAATCAGAAGGTAATACTTATCGCTGGAGGCTATGACAAACATATTCCTTTTGACAGCTTCGGGGCAGATATTAAAGAACATGTCAAAAAGCTGTTTCTAACGGGAAATACTGCACAGAAAATAAAAGAGGCGGCAAATAATGCAGGCATGTATGACGTTGTTATGTGTTCCGGATTTAAAGAGGCGGTTATACTTGCTTCAAAAAGCGCAAAAAGCGGAGATGTTGTAATTCTTTCGCCCGCGTGTGCAAGCTTTGATATGTTTAAAAATTTTGCTGTCCGCGGAGAAACATTTAAAAAAATTGTAAATGAGCTTTAATATATATGCGGACCCTCAGGTGCAAAGGAGTAAGCTTAAAAGGAGTGAGCTTATATAAATGAATAAACAGAAAATTGAAAACATGCTGACAGAGCTGTGCGGCAGATATGCTGTATCGGGCACAGAAAGCGGTATATCGGAATATATACGCGGCCTTTTTGAGCCGTATGCCGACAGTATCGAAACAGACGCTCTCGGCAGCCTTATAATTCATAAAAAGTGTGCTGCGCAAAGCGGCAGAAAAGCAAGAAAGATAATGATAGATGCACATATGGACGAAGTCGGGCTGATGGTGACGGAAATTGATGAAAAAGGTTTTCTGAAATTCACAAATGTCGGCGGAATTGATGAGAGAATTTTGCCGGCAAGCGAGGTTGTTGTCCACGGGAAAAGAGATATTTGCGGCGTGATAGGGATTAAGCCGCCGCATTTGCAGACGGCGGACGAAAACAAAAAGACGCTGAAAATAAAGGAACTTGCAATAGATATAGGTATGAACGAAAAGCAGGCAAAGGAGCTTGTGCAAATCGGCGATACCGTGTCATATACGGCACATACAGCAAAGCTGCTCAATAATCAGATTGCGTCAAAAAGCCTGGACGACAGGGCGAGCGTATGTGCATTGCTGTATGCCGCAGAAAAGCTGTCAAAGGAACAGACGGTAGACGATGTGTATTTTGTAATTTCTGTTAGAGAAGAAACCAATCTTTCGGGCGCGAAATGTGCGGCATACTCGATAGATCCCGATTGTGCGCTTGTAGTTGACGTTACCCACGGAAAGACGCCTGATAATGCGGAATGTGATTTTGAAGTCGGAAAATGCTTGTCATATTCACTCGGACCGAATGTTTATACGCCTCTTGCAAGACTTATAAAGACAGTTGCCGACGAAAAAGGTATAGATGTACGGGAAGAGGTTGACGGCGGGAGCACGGGAACAAATGCGTGGTCTGTGCAGACAAGCAGAAACGGTGTTGCGGCGGCGGTTCTTTCTCTTCCTCTGAAATATATGCATACGCAGACAGAGGTTGTATCAATTGATGATATTGCCGATGCGGGCGAAATCATATATGGATTTATAAAAAAGCTCGGCAGTGAAAATGACATTTTAAATACGTTTGAAACAGGGTGGTTTGATGTTACTTAAAAGGTTATGCGACGAACATGGCGTAAGCGGCGACGAAGGACGTATACGCGAAATATTATATAATGAAATCAGACCGTATGTATCGGGAATTAAAATTGACATAATGGGCAATATGATTGCATTCAAAAAAGGCGCAAAAAATACAAAAAAGATTATGCTGTGTGCCCATATGGACGAGGTCGGACTGATAGTAAGCTCGGTTACGGAAAGCGGGTATTTGAAATTTCAGAGTGTGGGCGGAATAGATGCGCGCGTGCTGGCAGGAAAACATGTTGTTGTCGGCAAAAACAAAATCTGCGGAATTATTTCGCTTAAAGCAATCCATTTGCAGACAAAAGCCGAAAGAGAAAATGCCGTAAAAGAAAGCGCTCTTTATATAGACATAGGCGCAAAAGATAAAGATGACGCTATGAAGCACATAAAGCTCGGCGATTATGTTTCATTTGATACAAAACTTACGGAGTTCGGGGAAGGCTTTTATAAGGCGAAGGCGCTTGATGACAGGTGCGGCTGTGCGATTATGGCGGAGCTTGTAAAATGTGACTGTGAATATGACACATATTTCTGTTTTACGGTTCAGGAGGAGGTAGGGTGCCGCGGCGCCTTGATATGTGCGAACAGAATATGCGCCGACGCAGCCATGATACTTGAGGGAACAACCTGCGGCGATGTGAGCGGTGCGCCGAAGCATCTTGAGGTTACGACGCCGGGCGGCGGTGCGGTTTTGTCGCTGCTTGACCGCGGTTCATATTCAGATGTTTTGCTTACGAAAAAGCTGTACGCTCTTGCACAAAGCGAAAATATAAGTGTGCAGTATAAGCGTACAACAATGGGCGGTAATGACGCACGCGCGGTACAGACGGCGGTCGGAGGAACGCTTACATGTGCGGTTTCCGTACCGTGCAGATACCTTCATTCGGCGGTTTCAACCGTGTCAAAATCAGATCTGGAGTCGGCAAAAGAGATTGCAAAACTGTTTATAACGCGTACGGACGAGCTTACGGATAAATGATTATAAGCACAGAACGGAGTTGGAGATAATGAATTCGGATATATTTAACAGTGAACTTATGGAAAAGATGTGTGCGGCAAAGGCGCCGTCGGGAAACGAAGAGGCAATGCGCGAAATAATATCGGAAGAGCTTAGCGCATATGCCGACAAAATAAAAACCGATGCGCTCGGAAATCTTATCGTGCATAAAAAGGGAACCGGTAAAAGACTTATGCTGTCGGCAGGCATGGACGAGGTCGGAATTATAGTAACATATATAGAGGAAAGCGGTCTTGTCAGATTTAAGACCGTGGGCACATGCGACAGTGCGTGCATACTTTCGGCATACGTTGAATTTATGAACGGAACCGTCGGAATTGCTGCATGCGAAAAAGGAAAAAACATCGCTGAAATGACGGCTGACGACATGTATATTGACATAGGGGCACAAAGCAAAAGTGAGGCTGAAAAGTATGTAAACATAGGAGATGTCGCCGTTTTTGCCGGCAGATATTGTGAACGGGAGAGCACAATAACGGCGAGGTCGCTCGGCAGCAGAGCAGGGTGTTATGCGTTGATTGAGGCTGTAAAGCATATGAAGGACACGGAAAATGATGTGTATGCAGTATTTGCGGCACAGGAAATGTTAGACTCACGCGGTGCGGCTGCGGCTGCATACAGTATAAACG
>CAKSHB010000012.1 GCA_934456295.1 uncultured Clostridia bacterium
CTTTATGGGGATTTAGCCGCTGACATTTTGTAAGAGTATAAATAAAAAGACAGGGCTTTGAAGCGAGTATACTTCAAAGCCCATTTTTTTGAAAAAATCCGTTGTGGACACATAAAAATCGAAAAATATCAAAATTCGCAGCCAATACTATCAGTCTTTGAGCGGAATACCATTTGCGTCCTTGTTGATTGAGCCTGTCAAAATCATGATACCTTCAATCAAGCCCCAGATAGCGCCTACGCCAAAGCAGAGCGAAAGTACAATCTGAGCAATAGCTTTACCTGTATAACCAAGATAGAAGTTATGTATGCCAAGACCACCGAGGAAAATTCCGAGCAATCCTGCTGTCATCTTCGATTTCTGTTCAGCCGCATTAACAGGCTGTCCCAAAGCTACGCCGCATTTTACACAGACAGCTGCACCTGCGGGAGTCTGCGCGCCGCAGTTCGGGCAAAACGCCGTTCCCTGACCTGACGCTACGCCGCATTTTACACAGACAGCTGCGCCGTTATCCATTGTGTTACCGCAATTTCTACAATACATATTATCCCCTCCAAAAAATATTTACATAATAATTTTATAACTGACAGCTGCGACTTATGCTGCAATTTTAAAAATGTATGAAATTGCAAACCCGAGCGCAACTGCAATTAACACAAGTCTGTCGAGCCACACTATATTAAAGAACTTTCCGTCAAACATAATATAGAGCCAGCATACGGGAAGTGTAAAAAACATTGGGTGATACGAAAAAGCCGATTTGAAATCAAGCCGAAGAGCGCTCAGTACCGCACGGGTCATGCCGCAGCCGGGGCATGGAATACCGAACAGCGTTTTATATATGCACGGAATATGCATACAATATGCCGCAGTTACAAAAAACGCAAACATAAAAGTAAACATAATCTTCCAAAAAACAGCTTTACGATTCATATTTTTTATACGTTCCATATGAATATGATAACATATATACTATACAAATTCAACAAAAAAGTAAAAAAAACAAAAAATCGTCAAAAAAGCAAAAAACACTATAAAAAATTGTGGAAAATTACCGAAAAATAGGAAATAGTGGCACTTAAAAGCGGCGGCGTACCGCATTGTCATTTGGGTACACTGCCGCTCCGGTGCATATTTCCGTATTTTTTTACATAAACTTTTTTGCTGTAACTCATAAACAATCAAATAAGTATCGGCTGAATTTGCTTATTGTCAAGTGCGGCACAAACCGTATCAACAATCAGCTCCATATGTGCTACGAGTGATTTTGCTTTTTTTTCGGGGTCATCCTGACCAAAGGGGACAAGATATATATTTTTGCTGTTGCAAAGCGTCATAATATTTTTGCCGCTTGCACCGAGCCCGTCATTTGTGGACACGGCAACAATGAGCGGACGTTCGTTGCGCAGATGAGCTTTTGCCGCCATGGTCGGCGCTGTGTCGGTAATACCGTTTGCAAGCTTTCCGAGTGTGTTTCCCGTACAGGGAGCAATTATCAGCGCGTCAAGCAGTTTTTTCGGTCCTATCGGTTCTGCCTCTTTGACCGTGTGGATAATTTTGTTGCCGCATATGCCCTCAATTTTGGTTCGGAAATCCATGCACGAGCCGAAACGCGTGTCGGTTGTATATGAAATTTCGCTCATGATAGGAATAATATTTGCGCCTGTGCTTTTTAAATGTTCAAGTTCAGCCATGACTTTTTTAAAAGTACAAAAAGAACCTGTCATTGCAAAGCCTATGCTTTTTTCTGACAAATCCATAATTTTACACCCCCAATTCCGTACAAATATTAAGTATTGTTTCTTTGATTATAACTCCGGCGCTTATCGGTGCAACTCTGCCCGGCAGCGACAGCGCCCAGATTACTTTTACACCGAGGTTTTTTGCCGCCTCAAAGTCAACTCCGCCGGGCTTTGATGCAAGGTCTATAATAAGACAGTCGCTGCGCACATTTTTCAGCGTGCGTTCATCAAAAAGCCTTGCAGGTACGGTGTTGAAGATAACATCGAAGCTGCCGGCTCTTTTTTCTATCTCGTCCGTTCTGCATTTTTCATAGCCGTATACGTCAACCCAGGCAAATGCCTCGGGCTTTCTTGCGGCAACACATACTTTTGCCCCTATGCCGTCAAGCATTTTTGCCAAAACCTTTCCTATTCTTCCAAAGCCCGTCACAAGGCATCTGCTGCCGCAGAGCGTTGTCGGCATTTCGCTGAGAGCTATGGATATACCGCCCTCCGCAGTCGGAATTGCATTCAGCACGGTAAGCTCTTCGCGCAGAAAATAATCTACGGCATATACGTTGTGAATGTCGGCAAGCGTTTTGAGTGAGGTTTCAATTTTTCCGCCGAGAAGTATCTGGTTTTTATTCATACTTTCAAGCAATTCACATGCTTCGATTTTACCGCTGAAAAACGGTGTGTTTATAATTCCCGCTTCTGACAGCGCCGGCAGCGGAAGTATAATAATCCCTGCGTTTTTTATTGCGTCCGCAAGCGACAAAGACGGTTTTACGCGAAGATGCTGTGTGCCTTCGTCAAAACCGTACGCCGTTACGCTCATGTTGTCATCTGCAAGTGAATTTGCGAGGAAAATCTGACGCATATCGCCGCCGATTACGGCAAAGCTTTTTTGCTGTGACATATGTAAATACCTCCGTCAGAGATTTATGTTCAATCACATTTTATGCAGACGGATAAAGGTGTGTGAGTGAAAAAATGTATGGAAAGCGGTTTTTATGGTCAAAAGCATTTACCGCCGTAAAAATATATGATATACTTAACATAAAACAATAAAAGGACAGGATAAATAAGAATGAAAAGGCTTGTTTTGGGGATTTTGGCGCATGTTGACTCGGGTAAAACCACTCTTTCGGAAAGCTTTTTGTATCATGCCGGAATAATAAAAAAGCAGGGACGTGTCGACCATGGCGACGCGTTTCTTGACACGGATAAAATCGAAAAGGACAGGGGAATAACGATTTTTTCAAAGCAGGCGGTGATACCTTTTGACGGAGGAGAAATAACATTGCTCGACACGCCCGGACATGTTGATTTTTCGGCGGAGGCGGAGCGTGTGCTGCGTGTGCTGGATTATGCGGTGCTGGTGATAAGCGGTTCGGACGGCGTTCAGAGCCATACGCGGACGCTTTGGAATTTGCTGGCGCATTATGACATACCGATGTTTATTTTTGTGAACAAAATGGATCTTGCGGCGTCACAAAAGGCGTTTTTGTGCGACGAGCTTACGCACAAGCTGAGCGAGGGCTGTATCGATTTCGCAGAGCATAACGATGCTTTTTTTGAAAATGCGGCGATGCTTGATGAAGCGCTTTTGGACGAATACATGGAAAGCGGCAGTATCGGCGATGAAAGCCTGAAAAAGGCGATTGCCTCACGCAGGCTTTTTCCGTGCTTTTTCGGTTCGGCGCTTAAAAATTACGGTGTCGGCGAGCTGCTTGGCGGAATTGAAAAATATACGCTTGAGAAAAAGTATACGGACAAATTCGGCGCAAAAATATTTAAAATCGGCGATGATGAAAAAGGCCGCATGCTTGCATATATGAAAATAACAGGCGGCAGTCTGAAGGTGAAAACACAGCTTGAAAAGGCGGGAAAGGTGAATGAAATCCGCATATATTCGGGAGCAAAGTATCAAAGTGTGGGCGAGGTTTATGCCGGCAGTGTATGTGCCGTTGCGGGACTTGTAAATGTGTCTGCCGGCGAAGGGCTGGGCAGTGAGGCAAATTCGGAGTCGCTTGTGCTTGAGCCGGTGTTTTCATATTCGGTAAAAATACCGCCAGATGCGGATATTTCTGCGGTTTTGGCGGTTTTCCGCAAGCTGGAGAAGGAAGAAACGCAGATGCATGTCATATGGAACGAGCATTTGCAGAAAATAGACATACAGGTTATGGGGGAGGTTCAGCTCGAAGTGCTCGGGCGCATACTTGAAGAACGCTTCGGTATAAATGCGGAATTTGAGCATGGAAGCATAATATATAAAGAAACCATAACCGACCGTGTTGAGGGTGTCGGGCATTATGAGCCGCTCAGACATTATGCCGAGGTGCATTTGCTGCTTGAACCTGCGCCGCGCGGCAGCGGACTGACATTTGGGTGCAGATGCAGCACAGATGTGCTCGATAAAAACTGGCAGAGGCTTGTTATGACGCATCTCGGCGAAAAAACGCATACGGGAGTTCTGACAAATTCACCGCTGACCGATATGAAAATTACGCTTGTAAACGGACGCGCCCATCTTAAGCATACCGAAGGCGGAGATTTTCGGCAGGCAACGTACAGGGCGCTCAGACAGGGGCTTATGCAGGCGCACAGTGTGCTTCTGGAGCCTTATTACAGCTTTACGCTGGAGCTTCCGACACAAAATGTCGGGCGCGCAATGACGGATTTGCAGCAGATGGGTGCAGCATTTGACGCTCCGGACGGGGGAGAGGATATATCGGTGATTTCGGGAAGTGCGCCTGTTTGGGCATTGCAGAATTATCATGCGTCCGTGACTGCATACACGCACGGTCAGGGACGGCTGTCATGCACTTTTAAAGGATACGAGCCGTGCAGCCGTCAGGAGGAGGTTATAGAACAAATCGGGTATGACTGTGAGGCAGATACCGAAAATACGCCGAATTCCGTCTTTTGCTCACATGGCAGCGGTTTTACGGTGAAATGGAACGAGGTTTTTGAGCATATGCATTTGCCGCTTCTTGAAACAAAGCAAAAAGAGGCGTCAAATATGGTGCAGCGCGGTGAATACCGAAAGATGATTGCTGATGAAGAGGAGCTTCTGCGCATATTTGAGATGACATACGGTAAGATAGAGCGCGACAATCCGTGCCCCATGAAACCGTCTGTAAACACGGCGAAGCCATATAAGGCAAAGCCTCAGCCGAGCGGACCTGTTTTTCTGTTGATAGACGGCTATAATATTATTTTTGCATGGGAGGATTTAAAGGAGGTTGCGCGGGAGAGCCTTGAGGACGCAAGATTGCTTTTGATTAACCGCATATGCAACTATCAGGCGGTGAAAAAGATAAATGTGATTTTGGTTTTTGACGCATATAAGGTAAAGGGCGGCGAACGTGAAGTTGAAAAGGTACACGGAATAAGCGTCGTTTACACAAAGGAGGCAGAAACTGCGGACTCATATATCGAAAAAACAACAAAACAGCTGTGTAAAAATCACAGGGTCAGAGTTGCAACCTCGGACAATCTGGAGCAGATTATAATTTTCGGTCATGGGGCGGTCAGAATTTCTGCGTCGGAGTTTTTTGATGAGGTTAGTGCGGCGGAAAATGAAATAAGGCGTTTTATAGAGGAAAACAACATCAAAAAGTTGGAAAATCCGCAGATTATTTTATAAATCCGGAAAAAATTATTGTATGAATTTATGTATTGATACAAATATTTATATATGATACAATTATAATGGTTTGGTTTTGGCTTTTATGGGATATGCGGCAGGTTTTACAATGAATTGGTATTTGCCGCATAATTTTTAAGTTGTATATATTTTAAATGGGGGCTGAATATATGAGAAAGACGAAGATTGTGTGCACTATAGGACCGGCATGCAGCGACGAAAAAACCATTTCAGAGATGTGCATGGCGGGCATGAACGTTGCGAGATTAAACTTTTCGCACGGGAGCCATGAGGAGCATCTTGAGAGGATAAGGCTTATAAAAAAGGTGCGCGAGAAGCTGAATTTTCCGATTGCCATACTGCTTGATACAAAAGGTCCCGAATACCGTATAAGGACTTTCAAAAACGGAAAAATAAAGCTGAATGACGGCGACAAATTTACATTTACAACAGACGATGTTGAAGGTGATGAAACGCGTGTTTCGGTAAATTATACAGGTCTGGCAAAGGATTTGTGCGTAGGTGACAGAATACTTTTGAGCAACGGTTTGCTGATATTTGAAGTTACTGACATATGCGGCAGCGATATTGTCTGTACGGTGATTGCGGGCGGCGAGCTGTCTGACCGCAAGAGCATGAGCTTTCCGAACAAGGTTTTAAAGCAGGTATATTTAAGCGAGCAGGATAAGAAGGATTTGCTGTTCGGCATAGAGAACGGTGTTGATTTTGTGGCGTGTTCTTTTGTTTCGTGCAGGCAGGACGTTGTTGATGTGAGAAACTTTCTTGCCGATAACGGAGGAGCCGATATAGACATAATTGCAAAAATAGAGAACCGTGCCGGAGTTGACAACCTGGAGGAAATTTGCTCGGAATGTAACGGCATAATGGTTGCACGCGGTGATATGGGCGTTGAAATTCCGTTTGAGGAGCTGCCTGCTATACAAAAAAGCATGATAGCAAAATGCCGTCTTTGGGGCAAACGTATCATCACAGCGACTGAGATGCTTGAGTCGATGATTGAAAATCCGCGTCCGACAAGAGCGGAAATATCCGATGTGGCAAATGCTGTATATGACGGAACGAGCGCAATTATGCTTTCGGGCGAAACCGCTGCCGGAAAATATCCGGTTCTGGCGGTGCAGACGATGGCTCGTATAGCCGTTCACACAGAGCGCAATATACATTATGAAAAGCGCTTTTACAACTATGAGTTTAAAATCAAAAATACCGTTGACGCAATTTCGCATGCGACCTGCGGTATGGCGATTGATATTGATGCAAAGGTAATTGCCGTATGTTCTCTGTCGGGAATTACGGCACGCATGGTGTCAAGATTTCGTGCTCCCGTTGATATTTTGGGAGTTACGACGAGAAAGAAAACATGGTATAAGCTTGCCATGTCATGGGGCATTACGCCCGTTATGAGCGAGAAATTTGACTCTATAGATGTACTGTTCTACAGTGCAAAGCAGCTTGCAAAAGAAACCTTCGGACTGAAAGAGAATGACCGCATAATTGTGACGGGCGGCATGACGAACGGTATTTCGGGAAATACAAACATACTGAAAATAGAAACGATATAAATTAATAAAGTAAAAAAATGACTGTGTTTTTTCGGGCTTTATGCGTAAAAAATGCAGTCATTTTTTATGTACGCACAAAATATTATATACTACGAATGACCAAATAAAAACTATGGGTGTGATTTGTTTGAAGGATATAAAAAGGATTTTTCTGATTGCGGGGACATATGTTGCAACGGTTATAGGGGCAGGGTTTGCCTCGGGGCAGGAGATACTGTCGTACTTTGCCGTATACGGGAAAAGGAGCATATACGGTCTGGCGATAGTGTGCGTGCTTTTTATTTTGTGCGCAATGTGTGTCATGCTTCGCATATACAAAGACGATATAGGCGGATTTGACGAGTATATGAGTGTTGTGTCGGGCAAAAGAATGGGCATATTTATAAGAATATGTGTTACGCTGTTCATGTTTGCCACATTTTGCTCAATGGCTGCCGGCAGCGGTGAGCTGGCGTATGATATTTTTAAAGACGGCAGAGTGTACGGAATTGCGGCAATGCTTATTATGTGCACGATTGTATTTCTTTTTGACCTGAAGGGGATTTTGGCAGTTAATGCGGTTTTGGCGCCGATAATGGCGGTGTCGCTGTTTACGCTCGGGCTTTATACTTTTATTTTCCGCGATACTGCCGTGTTCGCACAGGGGATTGCTTCAAAGCTTTGCGATAATTATGTCACGTCTGCGCTTATTTACGCGTCATATAATATACTTACGGCTATTGTTATTCTGGCGCAGATGAGGCCCGTGATAAGCAGGCGCAGTGTGTGTATTTTTTCATCTGTTCTGGGCGGAGGGGCGCTCTTTGTGATTGCGCTGGCGATATGGGGCTCGATATCGCTGTATTACGGTATGATACCGCTCGGAGAAATGCCGTTTCTGACAATAGTTGCACGAAGAGGGAACTTTTTGAGAATGCTGTACAGTGCGGCGCTGTACTTTTCCATGCTCACAACGGCGATTTCGTGCGGATATGGGGTCATTGAACGGCTGAAAAGCGTGTTTGGAATAAAAAAGCTCACTGCTGTCATTATTCTGATAGCTGCAAGCTGTCCCGTACTGACTTTGGGATTTTCCGATATTGTAAAAAATGTGTATTCGGTATTCGGTTACATGGGGTTGGCGCTTATTGTGTATGTGCTGGCAGACGGCGTGCGCATGATGGGCGAAAAATAGCCCAAAACACGGCGCGGTCGCTCTATTTCAGAAAGTTATGTTTTTGTATGAGCTTTGCAAGAGGTATACCCAATACATAACATACAGTTGCCTCGCCAATTCCTACCGTCAGCATGCAATATGGCACAGCTATGCCGCCGCCCATCAGGTACGGCAGATAACTTCCGACGATAACGGAGTTGAAAATTACTGTGGGCAGGGGAGCAAGGTATATCTTTTTTATGAAAAAGCCGCGCATAAGATACGTTGTGAGCGCCGCAAGAACCGTGGCAAGCGTACCTAATATGAGGTCAAACATATTTGCGCCCATGGGGGTAAATATGTTTGTGAGAAAACAGCCTGCCGCCACGCCGAAAACGGACGAGCGCGAAAACAGGCACAAAAGCATAAAAGCCTCCGAAACCCTGAATTGTACAGGTCCGTAGCTTATTGCCGAAATGCCGGGAAGAAGCGAGCATGCGGTATATGCTGCGGCAACGATTGCGGCGTATGAAATATTTTTTAACTCTTTGTTCACAACAAAACCCCCTCGGAATATTCGGCTGTCAGCCTTATAAAGTATATACGAAAAAAACACGCGCGTCAAGGAAGGAGTGAAAATATAGCAGTTTTTGTGTATATTTCTTTCATATATTGTTATTTTTTTCGGTGGGTATTGCATAGAAAATTTTATTGTGCTATAATATACATGTGGGGTGATTTGGAAAGTGTTTTGGTTTTAAATGTTAGTTTTATATATAACAACAGAAAGGAAGAGAAAAATGGATAAGGAAACAGTTCTTCAAAAAATTCAGGAGGTAGGGCTTGTTGCTGTCGTAAGAGCAACATCGGCACAGCAGGCAATTAAAATCACCGACGCATGCATAAAGGGCGGCGTTGCGGCGATTGAAATGACGTTTACGGTTCCGTCGGCAGACAAAGTTATTGCAGAGGTTGCTGCGTCATATTCGCCCGAGGATATCATTCTCGGCGCGGGAACGGTTCTTGACGCACCGACGGCAAGACTTGCAATACTGAACGGAGCACAGTACATAGTAAGCCCGTATTTTGACCTTGAAACGGCAAAGCTCTGTAACCGTTACCGCATACCCTATATGCCGGGCGTTATGACGATTAAAGAGGCTGTTGAGGCTATGGAAGCAGGTGCGGATATTCTGAAACTGTTCCCGGGCGAGGTTTGCGGACCGAAAATGATAAAAGCAATGCACGGGCCTATACCGTATGCAAAAATTATGCCGACAGGCGGCGTAAATGCTGACAATGTGGGTGAGTGGATTAAAGCCGGTGCGGTTGCTGTAGGTGCGGGCGGATTTATCACCAGTGCGGCAAAGACGGGTGATTATGACAGCATTATAACAAGCGGACGCAACTTCATAGAGAAGATTAAGGCTGCAAGAGCCGAGAAATAATTGCTGCATCGGAGCGGACTTGATGTTTTTGCGGAAATAAGAACTTTTTAGCAAAAATATAAATCGGGCAGCGATTTTAATAAAGAATTTGGTCTTTGATAAATAATTTTTAATAAATAATTTGATAGATAAAAGGAGCAAAATAAATTATGAAAAAGATTGTTACTTTCGGAGAAATTATGCTTCGTTTGCAGACGCCCGGGTATAAGCGTTTTAAACAGGCGCAGGAGCTTGAAATGACATTCGGCGGCGGCGAGGCAAATGTAGCGGTATCGCTTGCAGGCTATGGCATGGACGCAAGCTTTGTTACAAAAATGCCGTCAAACGCTATTGGTGACGCATGTGTAGCTGAACTTAAAAAATATGATGTTGACACAAAAAACATCACGCGCGGCGGTGACAGGCTCGGCATATATTTTGTAGAGAAGGGTGCATCGCAGAGAGCGTCAACGGTGCTTTATGACAGAGCGCATTCGGCAATTGCTGAGGCGAAGAGTGAGGATTTTGACTGGGCAAAGATTTTTGAGGGTGCAGACTGGTTCCATTTTACGGGAATTACACCTGCTCTTTCGGACGGCTGTGCACAGCTCTGTCTTGAGGCATGCAAAGCCGCAAAGGCTGCCGGCGCACAGATAAGCTGCGACCTCAACTTCAGAAAGAAGCTGTGGACAAGCGAGAAGGCAGGCAAAGTTATGGGCGGTCTTATGGAATATGTTGATGTGCTGATTGCAAACGAAGAGGACGCAGAGAAAGTATTCGGCATAAAGGCAAGCGGTACGGACATAACAAGCGGTACAATCTCAGATGAAGGATATAAAGATGTTGCAAGACAGCTTGTTGATAAATTCGGTGTTAAAAAAGTTGCAATTACGCTCCGCGAGAGTATTTCGGCATCGGTTAATAACTGGGCGGCAATGCTTTATGACGGCAAAGATTTCTATAAATCGAAGAAATATACAATCAATATCGTTGACCGTGTAGGCGGCGGCGACAGCTTTGGCGGCGGTTTGATTTATGCGCTCCTGTCGGATTATTCCATGCAGGATACTATCGAATTTGCTGTTGCGGCATCGTGTCTGAAACATTCAATCGAGGGCGACTTTAACCTTATGAGCGTTTCTGAGGTTAAGGCTCTTGCCGGCGGCGACGGTTCGGGAAGAGTTCAGAGATAAACTTTGAAAAACCGATAAATAAAAAGCGGCGCGAGAGAATTTTTTCGTGCCGCTTTTATGTATTATGAAATATAAAAAACGGCATGTCCAATCGGGCATGCCATTCTATTATTATTTTACGCCTTTTTTGAGTTTATATATTCATCAATTGCAGCTGCGGCATTTTTACCTGCGCCCATGGCGAGGATTACGGTAGCTGCGCCTGTTACGGCGTCGCCGCCGGCATACACACCCTCTTTTGATGTGAGTCCGCTGTCGCCCTCTGTGATGATACAGCCGCGTCTGTCCGTATCAAGACCTTTGGTTGTATTTTTGATAAGCGGATTTGGCGATGTGCCGATTGCCATAATTACCGTATCAACATCAATAACATGCTCCGAACCTTTAATTTCAACGGGTCTGCGTCTGCCGGACTCGTCAGGCTCACCGAGCTGCATCTCTATGCACTCAATTCCCGAAACAAAATCATTCTCATCGCCGATAATGCGTGTGGGGTTATTGAGCGTTTTGAAGATGATACCTTCCTCTTCTGCATGCTCAACCTCTTCTTTTCTTGCAGGCATTTCCTCCATTGAACGGCGGTATACAATATACACATTTTCCGCTCCGAGGCGCTTTGCACAGCGTGCTGCGTCCATGGCAACGTTTCCGCCGCCGACAACAGCAACATTTTTCACGTTTTTAATCGGCGTATCACTGTCGGGACGATATGCCTTCATAAGGTTTACACGTGTGAGGAACTCGTTTGCGGAATAAACGCCGTTATAGTTTTCACCGTCAATATTCATAAAGCGCGGAAGTCCTGCGCCCGAGCCGACAAAAACAGCCTCAAATCCGTCGTCAAACAGTTCGTCAACGGAAAGGACCTTTCCGACAACCATGTTTGTCATTATATTTACGCCGAGATTTTTGAGCGTATCAATTTCGTTTTTAACTATCTTTTTCGGCAGACGGAACTCCGGTATTCCGTATACGAGAACGCCGCCCGGTGTATGAAGGGCTTCAAATACGCTGACCTCATAGCCTTTTTTTGCAAGGTCGCCCGCACATGTAAGTCCCGACGGACCTGCGCCGACAACGGCAACCTTGTGTCCGTTGGACTCGGGTTTTTCGGCCTTTTTTTGTGAGTGCTGCATGTGCCAGTCTGCCGCAAAACGCTCAAGGCGTCCTATTGCAACAGGTTCGCCCTTAATTCCGCGCACACATCTGCTTTCACACTGCACCTCCTGGGGACATACGCGGCCGCATACTGCCGGAAGAGAGCTTGATTTTGTGAGAATTTCATATGCGCCCTCAAAGTCCTCATCTTTGATTTTTGCTATAAATGCAGGTATATCGATTGCAACAGGGCAGCCCGATACACACGGTTTATGCTTACAGTTAAGGCATCTGTTTGCCTCGTCTATCGCCTGTTCTTTTGTATAGCCCAAAGCAACCTCATCGAAATTTCTGCGGCGTATCTCCGGCTTCTGAACGGGCATTTCGTTTTTCTTGGGTGACATATTAGGCATTTTTATTACCTCCGTTCAAAAGATTACATGTTTTTTCGTAGCTGTGTCTTTCAAAGTCCTTATATATTCCTCCGCGTTTCATCATGAGGTCAAAATCTATGAGGTGACCGTCAAAATCGGGTCCGTCAACACATGCAAACTTTGTTTCTCCGCCGACACTCAGACGGCAGCCACCGCACATACCTGTGCCGTCAATCATGATAGGATTCATGCTGACCATTGTTTTTATGCCGAACTCTTTTGTGAGAGCGCATACGAATTTCATCATAATCAGCGGGCCGATTGCAATAACTTCATCGTACTGCTCGCCGCTTTCAATAAGCTCGCGGAGTGCGTTTGTAACAAGTCCTTTTTCGCCATAGCTTCCGTCATCGGTCATAATTTTGAGAACATCGCTTACGGCTTTGAACTTGTCCTCAAGAATTACGAGGTCTTTGTTTCTGAAACCGACTATGGAGTGCACAACACTGCCCTGTGCATGAAGCTTTTTTGCGATAGGGTATGCGATGGCACAGCCGACACCGCCGCCGACAACGGCAACCTTTTTAAGACCGTCAACATGTGACGCGGTTCCGAGAGGACCGACAAAGTCGCTTATATATTCGCCCTCTTCTTTTGCATCAAGCTTTTTTGTAGTTGAACCGACAATCTGATATATGATTGTAACCGTTCCTGCTGTGCGGTCATAGTCTGCGACTGTGAGCGGAATACGCTCTCCGTCGTCATCGACGCGCAGAATAATAAACTGTCCCGCTTCTGCTTTTTTTGCAACGAGCGGAGCGTCTATCTCCATAAGAGTAACAGTAGGGTTCAATCTTTCTTTTCTTTTGATAAGAAACATATATTCATCTTCCCTTATAATTTTTTTATACATACGGTATGCAAAAAGCAGCAAAACCATACGCACAACTCGACATAATTATTATACAATAAAAATGGATTTATCACAACAGCTATTTTTAATGTTTTTTGCAAAATATATATAAAATTTTTGGGCAAAATGTATCTTTTTACAAAAAAAGAGTATGAACTGACGGTTTTAACGCGAAAATGCAGCGGAGGGTATTTTTTATAATACTAAAGATTAACGCAGAAACGCATAATATAATCGGGTTTAGTTTTTGTTATATGTATTGGCAAGGAGGTTTTAAAAAATGAAAAAAATTATTGATGCAACGTTTTATGATGACACACATGCCCAAAATGCCGTAAACATGCTTATCAAGGAGCGTATTGACATGCGTGATATCACTCTGCATTCGGGCGGACGCAGCCTCAGACAGCAAACATTTAAATATGCGGACGCCGATGTTTTGGGCAGCGCTACGGGTTTTGTGTATGACTATGGCGCAGTATCGGACCGCACACCTTCGGAAAGCAGCAGAACGAGTGTAAAACCTCTGGCAGCGATTGCGCACGAAGGCTTTTGTGTGAGCCATGGCGCTGCGGCGCAAATGCCCGGCAATATACCAAAGCGGCATGTTGATGCAGGCGCCGGCACGGTGGTGCTGTCTGTGACGGCGAAAGAGAACGATGCAAAAAAAGTTGCCGAAACAATGCGCCGCGAAGGTGCGTCAAGAGTTCATATGAGCTGATTTTACAGTTCCTCCAGCTCTTTTAATATGCGCTCTGCCTGCTCGGGCTTTATGTAGTGACGCGAAAGCTTTATAAGCTTGGAGAGAGTCATTGATGACGCACTTTTTACCATGGGGTGGTCTACCAAATCACCGAATTCGCGGCGAAAGACTGCTTCTGAGGCAGGGTTTGCGAGAAGCTCTTTTACAGTTATTTTGTTGTTTTTCAAATCCATTATACATTCTCCATTCTGCCGGAGGATAACGCAAAAAAATTATTAGCTCTGTATCCCTCCGTATAATTAAGATTTCTTTATATTATATGACAAAAGAATTGAGATGTTACAGTATTTTCAGACTTTTTTGTGGAATAAAAAACGGTCTGAGCGGCAATAATATGATTGTGCAAGGAGGTGAGTAGTATGGCATGTTGTTCAACACCAAATCATTCGATAGGATGCTCGGTAACAAACTGTAAGCATCACTGCAGCGAGGCTGAGTATTGTTCGCTCGATTCTATCCATGTAGGTACGCACGAGGCAAACCCGACAATGGATCAGTGCACAGACTGTCAGTCGTTTGAGCTTAAGTAAGTAAAAAAAGGAATAATACAGAGCAAAACAGGACGGTTTACTGTGCTGCTTTGCTCTGTGTTACATATTTAATATGATTTGTGAAGGGAGAAAACACATTTGCTCGGATTTATTTTCAGTGCGGTTGCCGGTGCGGCAATGAGTATTCAGGGAGTTTTTAATACAAGGCTGTCAGAGAAAATCGGTTTGTATGAGTCTAACGTATTTGTGCAGGGAACTGCATTTGTGCTGTCGCTGATAGCGCTTTTTATACTCGGAAAAGGAAATTTCCGCGAGATTGCATCTGTACCGAAATATTATCTGCTCGGAGGCGTACTGGGAATTGTTATAACGATTACGGTAATGCTCGGTATATCCAATCTTACGCCGACGGTTGCCATAAGCACAATACTGATTGCACAGCTCCTTGTCGCCGCACTGATTGACGCTTTTGGCTGGTTCGGTGCAGAAAAAATTGCGTTTGGCTGGAACAAATATCTCGGTATGGCAATGATGATTGGCGGTATGCTGTTGTTTAAATGGAAAATATAGCGGGGAAAAGAATATAGGACGGCTGCATAAAAAACCGTATTCCGGATTGGAATACGGTTTTTGCTGTTATTAACGTATTATACGAGTCTTTCGCCGAGGTTTCTGCCGCCCATGAGGTGAAAATGCAGATGCATTACCGTCTGACCGCCGTTTTTGCCGCAGTTGTTTATTATGCGGTAGCCGTCATCTTTGATGCCTGCCGTTTCGGCAATTTCGCCTATTTTTGAAAATATGTGCGCCACAACTGCCGCATTATCCGCATTAACCGCGTTTGCACAGCATATGTGCTGCTTCGGCACAATCAGAATATGCACGGGAGTCTGCGGATTTATGTCGTTGAAGGCAAAAATTTTATCGTCCTCATATACTTTTGAAGAGGGAATTTCACCCTTTATGATTTTGCAAAAAAGACAATTATCCATAAATATCCGTCCTTTCAGATGTTTAAATCGATTACGCTTTATATCAATTAATCTTCAAATCAGTCTTTAACCTGTTCAATTATAATGTTGTCAACGAGTGCAAGTGCATCGTCAATTTTTTCGGGGATTTTGCCGCCTGCCTGTGCCGAGTCGGGCTTTCCGCCGCCGCCGCCGCCGGCAGCCTTTGCAACCTGACCGATGAGCTTGCCTGCATGAACGCCTTTTTCAACGGCTTTCTTTGACGCAACTGCCGTAAATGTGATTTTGCCGTCGTTTTCACTTGCAAATACTGCCACACCGCAGTCCATATGCTCGCGCATTTTGTCACCGAGCGTACGCAGCTCGTCGCCGCTCAAGCCCTCCATCTGATTTATAAATATGCGTATGCCTTTTACCTCTTTGAAGTTGCTCATCAGCGATTTTACCTGACCTGCCGCAATTTTTTCACGGATTTGCTCCATTTCTTTATGAGCGCCCTTCAAATCCTCCATCAGATTTTCAGCTTTTTCGATAAGTTCCGAAGGAGTCGTTTTGAGTATTTTTGCAGCATTGTTCAGATGGTCCTGAGCCGACTGTAAAAGTCTTAATGTGCCGTAGCCCGTAACGCCTTCAATACGGCGCACACCTGCCGCAACACCCGTTTCACTCACAAGCTTGAACAGTCCTGCCCGGCTCGTGTTTGAAAGATGTGTGCCGCCGCAAAGCTCTGTCGAATAGTCGCCCATTTTTACAACACGCACAACATCGCCGTATTTTTCGCCGAAAAGAGCCGTTGCACCGAGCTTCTTTGCCTCGTCAACAGGCATTTCGGTTACGCTTATCGGAAGCGCTGCCAGAATTGCGTCGTTTACTTTCTTCTCAACTTCCGCAAGCTCTTCGGGAGTCATTGCGCTGAAATGTGAAAAGTCAAAACGCAGACGCTGTGCATTTACGGACGAGCCTGCCTGTGCAACATGTACGCCGAGCGTGTCACGCAGCGCTTTGTGCAGAAGGTGGGTTGTTGAGTGGTTGCGCGAGGTTGACATGCGGTTTTCCTTGTCATATGCAAGGTGCGCTGTGTCGCCGACACTTACTGCACCGCTTTTTACTGTTCCTATGTGGGCAATTTTGCCGCTGCCGACCTTCTTTGTTTCTTTTACTTCAAATGTGAAATTATCACCGGTTACAGTACCGATATCGCCTTCCTGACCGCCGCTCTCGGCATAAAATACGGTTCTGTCGCAGATTATGCTTGCATCTTCGCCGCTGCCGACACTTTCAACAATCTCTCCGTTTGAAACAAGCGCTTTAACAACTGCGTCTGTCTGCTCGTTATCATAACCGATAAACTCGGTGGTAATTGCTTTATCAATCTGTGCGTACACGTTTTCGCTCCATGCCGCATCTTCACCCACATTTCTGCCGGCACGCGCTCTTTCGCGCTGTATGTCCATTTCGGAGTTGAACGCGTCCTCATCAACATCAAGACCTTTTTCTGAAAGAATTTCGCGTGTGAGGTCGATGGGGAAACCGTATGTGTCATAAAGCTTGAAGGCATCGCTGCCGCTGAGCATTTTTTTGCCCTCATTCTCAAGCTTTTCGATAAGACCGCCGAGAATTTCGAGTCCCTGATTTATTGTCAAATCAAAACGGTCCTCTTCGATGCTGATAACCTTTTTAATATAATCTCTCTTTTCCTCAAGCTCGGGATATGCGCCCTTTGACTCGTCAATAACCGTCATGGCTACATCGCTCAAAAATGCGTCATTTATGCCGAGAAGTCTGCCGTGGCGCGCGGCACGGCGGAGAAGCCTGCGGAGAACGTATCCGCGGCCTTCGTTCGAGGGCACAACGCCGTCCGAAACGAGGAAAGTGGTGCTTCTTATATGGTCGGTGATAACGCGCAGCGAAACGTCAACCGCATCATCTTGGCCGTAGGATACATTTGCAAGTCTTGCGATGTGTTTCATTATATTCTGAATTGTGTCTACGTCAAAAAGCGAGGGGACACCCTGCATGATTGCGGCAAGACGCTCAAGTCCCATGCCTGTGTCGATGTTCGGGTGTGCAAGTCTGTGGTACTCGCCGTTATCGTCTTTTTCAAACTGTGTGAAAACAAGGTTCCAGAACTCAACAAAACGGTCGCATTCACAGCCTACGGCACAGTCGGGTTTGCCGCAGCCGTTTTCGACGCCTCTGTCAAAATAAATCTCAGAACACGGACCGCACGGACCTGTTCCGATTTCCCAGAAGTTGTCCTCTTTGCCCATTCTCACAATGCGCTCGGGGGCTATGCCGACTTCCTTTGTCCATATATCAAAGGTTTCGTCATCGTCCTCATATATTGTTATCCAAAGCTTGTCAACAGGCATTTTAAGTTCTTTTGTGATAAATTCCCATGCCCATGCCGTGGCTTCATGCTTAAAATAGTCGCCGAAGGAGAAGTTTCCGAGCATTTCAAAAAATGTTCCGTGACGCGCGGTTTTGCCGACACGCTCAATGTCGGGCGTACGTATGCACTTCTGGCATGTTGTCGCGCGCTTTGAGGGCGGAGTCTGCGCACCTGTAAAATATGGCTTGAGCGGCGCCATGCCCGAGTTTATAAGCAGAAGGCTGGCATCGTTCTGCGGCACAAGCGGAAAGCTCGGCATGCGGTAGTGTCCTTTGCTCTGATAGAAGGACAGAAATTTTTCGCGTATTTCGTTAAGTCCCAGTTTTTCCATTTTTAATTACACCTCATTATATATAATCATAAGTTTTTTAGGTCTGTATTGTGTGCGCCTTCAGCGAACCTGTGAGCCTGCACCGATATCGGTGTCGGTTGTGCATATTGAAAGTTTATCACCGTTTCCTGCCGCCAAAATCATTCCGTACGAATCAACGCCGCGCAATTTTACAGGCTTTAAGTTTGCAATCACAACAACGTTTTTGCCGACAAGCTCATCGGCGGCATAATGCTTTGCAAGTCCCGAAACAATCTGGCGTTTCTCGCTGCCCATGTCAACAATAAGCTTATAAAGCTTATCCGCACCTTCGATTTTTTCGGCGCTGAGTATTTTTGCCACACGCAAATCGAGTTTTGAAAAATCATCGATTGAAATTTCTTCCGCGGGAGTATCGGATTTGGCTTTATCGCTCTTTTTCTCTTTTGCGTCTTTTGAGCTGTCTTTTGCCCGGGGGTATTTCTTTTCGTTAAAAGCATTTATTTCATCAAGCTTTTTATTTTCATCAAGTCTTACAAACAGCGGAACCGCTTTGCCGACAGATGTGCCCGATTTCAGTGAACCGAACTTATCAAGGCTTTCGATTGATGTTTCACAGCCGCCGAGCTGTTCATATATCTTCTGAGCCGTTTCGGGCATAAACGCTTCGAGCAAAACGGCAATGTGTCTGATTGCCTCAAGCAGATTATATATGACTGTGCCCAGACGCTCTTTGTCGCTTTCGTTCTTTGCCAGAACCCAGGGACATGTTTCGTCAATATATTTGTTTGAGCGGCGTGCGAGAGCCATGATTTCATCAAGAGCGTCCGCAACGCGTAGTTTATCCATTTTTTCTTTAACTGTCCGCACTGCCTCTGCACATGCTTCTTTCAGCTCCGTATCGACAGCCTCTTCGCCCGATACGGCAGGAATAACCGAGCCAAAATATTTGTCACACATTGCAACACTGCGATTTACAAGGTTGCCGAGTGTGTTTGCAAGGTCGGAGTTAAATCGGCTTATAATTGTTTCATATGTTATGGTTCCGTCGGACGCGAACGGCATTTCGCTCAGAACGTAGTATCTGATTGCATCAACGCCGAAAAGCTCCGCCAAATCATCGGCATACATAACGTTGCCGCGCGATTTGCTCATTTTATCCATGCCGGACAGCAGCCAAGGGTGTCCGAAAACCTGTTTCGGGAGCGGCTCGCCGAGCGCCATGAGTATAATCGGCCAGTATATGGTGTGGAAACGCAGAATATCTTTGCCTATGATGTGGACATCTGCCGGCCAGTACTTTTTATACTGCTCCGACGGCGAATCGGGGTCGTAGCCGAGCGCCGTAATGTAGTTTGAAAGTGCGTCAATCCATACATATATAACATGACCGGGGTCGAACTCTACGGGTATACCCCAGTTAAATGTGCTTCTTGATACGCACAAATCCTGAAGCCCGGGCTTTAAAAAGTTATTAACCATTTCGTTTTTGCGTGCCTCGGGTGCGATAAAATCGGGATGCGACTCGATGTATTCCATGAGTTTGTCCTGATATTTGCTCATTTTAAAGAAATAAGCCTCTTCCTTTGTGGGAGTAACCTCACGGCCACAGTCGGGACAACACCCGTCAACGAGCTGTGACGGAGTGAAAAACGATTCGCACGGCACACAGTACATACCTTCGTATTCGCTTTTGTATATGTCCCCTTGGTCGTAGAGCTTTTTAAATATCTTTTTTACCGTTTCCTCATGATAACCGTCGGTCGTTCGTATGAACTTGTCATATGACGTATTCATCAGGTTCCATATTTTCTTGATTTCACCCGTAACGCCGTCAACGTACTGTTTCGGGGAAATTCCTGCCTCTTCGGCTGCCTGCTGTATCTTCTGACCGTGCTCGTCGGTGCCTGTCAGAAAAAACACATCATAGCCGAGCTTGCGTTTAAACCGCGCAATTGCGTCCGTAAGTATTACCTCATATGTGTTTCCGATATGCGGTTTTCTTGATGTGTATGCAATCGCGGTAGTAATATAATATTTTTCCCTGCTCATATTTCCACCTTCTCAAAAATTTTATGAAAAACTTAATTATTATTTTTTGGCGAGAAATTCGTCCATTAAAGTATAGCCCTCATTTTTAAATATACCGGTTTTTGCAGCTTCTGCCTCACAGTAGCTGCGGTTTTCGCCGCATTTTTCGTCATTGCTTCTGTATATAACGTAGGGAACAGGCTCAGAGCTGTGCGTCATTGTTGCAATCGGCGTGGGGTGGTCGGGCATAAGCAAAACGCAGAAATCTTCGTTTGCCTCTTTCAGACCGTCAATTATAATTTTTGCCGCCGCGTCAAGACGCTCTATCGACAGCACCTTATTTTCAACCTCACCCCTGTGGCCGCATTCGTCAGCCGCCTCAACATGCAGATACACAAAATCAGTACCGCCCAAAAGTGCAGCCAGTGCGGCATTTGCTTTGCCTGTGAAGTTTGTGTCAACATTTCCCGTTGCGCCCTCGACTTCGATTACGTCCATTTTTGCACAGTGACCTATGCCTTTTAACAAGTCCACTGCGGAGATTACCGCTCCGGATAAGCCGTACTTTTCTTTGAACGAAGGAAGAGCGGGTTTGCTGCCCTGACCCCAGAACCATATGGAGTTTGCACTGTGAAGCCCTCTCTGCTCACGCGCTTTGTTTATGGGGTGCTCTTTCAGTATCTCATAGCTCTGCTTCATCATGTCTGTCAACTCGCCTGCATAATCGCCCTTCGGCAGATATTCGCCGATAACGCGCTTTGATATGTCATGCGGAGGAGTCAATTTGCTGTCAAGGCTTCCGTTATGCATGACAAGAAGATTTCTGTAGCTTGTGCCGGCATAAAAAGTGAGCCTGTCACTGCCGAATTTTTCCTGAATTGTATCGATGAGCAAAGCGCCTTCTGCCGAGGTGATTTCATCGGCGCTGTAGTCTGCCATGACCTTTGTTTCATAGCTTCCGTCACCTGAAAGCGTAACCGTATTTACGCGGTAGGTAACATCGCCGTCTTTGAGCGGTGCGCCTATAGACACAGCCTCGAGCGGCGAACGGCCCGTGTAGTATTTTTTCGGATTATAGCCCATGACCGACAGATTTGCAACATCGCTCCCGGGCGCCATACCGTCGGGCACCGTTTTTACCATGCCCATTTCACCGCGCGACGCAAGCATATCCATTGTGGGCTTATGTGCCGCCTGAAGCGGAGTTTTTCCGCCGAGCTTTTCAATCGGCAAATCAGCCATTCCGTCACCGAGAACAACTATATATTTCATGATTAAATCACCTTTCCCGTCATAGCGTATTATTCGCATGTCAAAGCATATATTCTTTATTATACTATATATTTTCAATTATTACAAGGATTTTAAAATAAATTCCCGTTTTTTTGAATTTTTGGAAAAATCGGGGCTTAAAATGCGCAGCGGCGCTTGTTTTTCGGCGGAAAATATGGTATATTTGCCGTGTGAGTTAACATGAAGTTTATTTTGCGTCAGCTTTCGGCGAAACGCAGATTTATATGTTTATCTGAACGGAGGAATGCGTTATGGAAAAATGGCTGGAGCATGCAATTGAAATACAAAGTCTGGCACAGGCGGGGCTTGCGTATACGGACAATGTTTATGATATTGAAAGATATGAAAGGCTGAGGCAGATTTCGGCGGAAATGATAAGCGAAAAAACCGATATGCCGACAGAAAAGGTCAGGGATTTGTTTTGCGGCGAAACAGGGTATCAGACGCCGAAACTTGACACAAGAGCCGCAATATTCAAAGACGGCAGAATTTTGCTGGTGCATGAAAAGAACGGCACATGGGCGCTGCCGGGAGGGTGGTGTGACGTTCTTGAGTCGGTCGGGTCAAACACACTTAAAGAGGTGAGAGAGGAAACAGGTCTGGAGGTAAAGGCTGTCAGGCTGATTGCGGTTCAGGACAGAAATAAACACAACAAGCCTGTTTATGCGTATGGCGTATGCAAGATATTTGTCTTGTGCGAGCTTGTCGGGGGTGAATTCAGAGAAAATATTGAAACGACGGAAATACGGTATTTTTTTCTTGATGAGCTGCCGGATAATATGGCAGAGGAAAAAACGACAAAGGAGCAGGTGAAAATGTGTTTTGAAGCATACGGCGACCAAAACCGGCAGACTTTGTTTGACTGATTAAAAAACTTTTTGCATATATGTTTATTTAATACGCAAAAAAAGCCCGTTTGTATTGACTTATCGCGCAAATAAGTGTAAAATAATACAGATAGTATGCAAATTATGAAATATGAAAGCAGATATAAAAAACGTATGAAAGGGCAGTGGCAATGTTTAAGGCCGACAGATGGACAGATTATGAACTGATAGATAGCGCCGGCGGTGAAAAGCTGGAGCGCTGGGGAAAATATATTCTTCGTCGGCCCGACCCGCAGGCAGTGTGGACGGACAAATCGGGCGGTATGTGGGAAAAAGCTGCGGCGGTGTATCACCGTTCAAACAGCGGCGGCGGACACTGGGAGTATATATCAAGACTGCCCGAACGATGGCAGATTTGTTATAACTCTCTTACGTTTAATATAAAGCCGATGAGCTTTAAGCATACGGGGCTTTTTCCCGAACAGGCGGCAAACTGGGACTGGTTCGGGGAGCTTATACGTACATCGCAAAGACCTGTCCGCGTGCTGAACCTGTTTGCTTACACGGGCGGAGCGACTGTGGCGGCTCTTGCGGCAGGCGCAGCCGTGACGCATGTTGACGCGGCAAAGGGAATGGTCGCATGGGCAAAGGAAAATGTTAATTCGTCGGGCTATACCGACGCACAGATACGCTATATAGTAGATGATGTTATAAAATTTGTTGCCAGAGAGCAAAGGCGCGGAAAAACGTATGATGCGGTTATTATGGACCCGCCCTCGTACGGACGCGGTCCGTCGGGCGAAGTGTGGAAGATTGAGAACGAGCTTTATCCGCTTGTGTGCGAATGTGTGAAGATTTTGTCGGACAAACCGCTGTTCTTTCTGATAAATTCATACACAACGGGACTCAGTGCGTCGGTGCTCGAAAACATATTGTCGCTGACGGTTAAAAAGAAGTTCGGCGGACGTGTGACGGCAGATGAGGTAGGTATTCCGATGAGTGCAAAGAGCGGATTATGTCTGCCGTGCGGTATATCGGGACGCTGGCAGGCGGACGCAAACAAGCGATAGGACGCTTTTTGATATACTGTTTTTTGAAATATTATTTTTGGAAACGGCGGTTCGGCAAATGATAAAAACCGAAAATTTAAAATATAACTATGAAACCGAAAGCGAAGAAAAGCTTGAGGTTTTAAAGGACGTAAATATTGAGATTGAGAAGGGGCAGTTTGTCGCGATAGTGGGACATAACGGCTCGGGCAAATCTACGCTCGCAAAGCATTTTAACGCGATTTTTCTTCCGTCGGGCGGCAAAGTTTATGTTGACAGCCTTGATACCTCGGACGAAAGCCTTCTTTTTGAAATACGCAGACGTGTGGGCATGGTTTTTCAAAATCCGGATAACCAGATTGTGGCAACGGTTGTTGAAGAAGATGTGGCATTTGCGCCCGAAAACCTCGGAATAGCGCCGCCGGAGATACGCGAGCGCGTTGACAGTGCACTGAAGGCGGTCGGTATGTATGAACACAGGCTTGAGGCGCCGCATCTGCTTTCGGGAGGTCAGAAGCAGCGTGTTGCAATTGCGGGGATACTTGCAATGAAGCCCGAATATATAATCCTTGACGAGCCGACGGCGATGCTTGACCCGATAGGGCGGAGAGAGGTTATAAATACAATAAAAAGCCTCAACTGTACACAGGGAATGACGGTAATTCTTATAACGCATTATATGGAGGAGGCGGCGATGGCTGACAGAATGATTGTAATGCGCGGAGGAAGTGTGCTTCTGGACGGAAAGCCGAGAGAGGTTTTTATGCAGACGGAAAAGCTCAAATCTACGGGGCTTGATATTCCGCAGGCGGCAGAGCTTATACATGAGCTTGCCGACGCAGGACTGAATGTGCGCAGAGATGTCATCAATGCCGAGGAATGTGTAGAGGAGATAATGAAGCTGATATGATAGAGTGCATAAATGTCTGCCATACTTATCAGGCGGGGTCGCCGTTTGAAAAGCAGGCTCTTAAAAACATAAATCTGAAAATCGAAAAAGGCGAGCTTGTGGCGGTAATAGGGCACACGGGCTCGGGCAAATCTACGCTTATACTGCATTTCAATGCGCTTTTAAAGCCGACATCGGGCAAGGTGATTGTGGACGGGATTGATGTTACCGCTCCGAAAGTCGATTTGCGTACGGTGCGCAAGAAGGTTGGGTTGGTATTTCAGTACCCCGAGCACCAGCTTATGGAGGAAACGGTACGCCGCGATATTGCGTTCGGACCGAGAAATCTGGGACTGTCCGAAAGCGATGCGGCAGAGCGTGTGACTGTGGCGGCGGAGGCTATCGGGCTGAAAAAAGAGCTTCTCGACAAATCGCCGTTTGAGCTGTCCGGCGGCGAAAAAAGAAGGGTTGCAATTGCCGGCGTGCTTGCGATGGAGCCGGAGGTGCTTGTGCTTGATGAGCCGACGGCGGGACTTGACCCTGCCGGACGTGACGAGCTTCTGGCGCTTATAAAGAAGCTGAATGACTGCGGAATGACGATAGTTCTTGTTTCGCACAGCATGGAGGACGTTGCAAACACGGCAAAACGCATTATTGTTATAAATGATGCACAGGTTGCGTTTGACGGCGGTGTTGCGGAGGTGTTTTCGCATGCGGACGAGCTTTCGCAGATGGGGCTGAGTGTGCCGCAGATAAGCCTTGTTGTAAAGAGCCTGCGCGACAGAGGAGTGGAAATTGACGGCAACATATACACGGTGCAGGACGCGCGTGACGCCATTTTGAAGATAATTAAAGCCAAAGGCTGATTATGGGAGATAGAGATGTTTAAGGACATAACGCTCGGACAGTATTTTCCGGGAAATTCGATTATACATAATCTTGACCCGAGAGTTAAGATTATGCTTACAATATTATATATCATTTTGCTTTTCATGGTAAAAAACTTCAGCGGTTTTGCGGTTTTTGCGCTTTTTACGCTGCTTGTCATATGTGCGGCGAAAATTCCTTTTAAATATGTGTTTAAAGGGCTAAGACCGCTTTTGTTCATAATAATTTTTACTGCGATATTGAATGTGTTTATGACGCAGGGACGAATTGCTTTCCAAATTCCGTACACACCGATAACCGCAACATGGGAAGGAATTTACATGGCTGCATTTATGATAATAAGGCTGATGTTTCTGCTTGTCGGGACATCTGTGCTGACGCTTACGTCGTCGCCGATTTCGCTGACCGACGGTATCGAGCATCTGCTTTCGCCGTTTAAAAAAATCGGCGTGCCGGCACATGAACTTGCTATGATGATGACTATAGCAATCAGATTTATACCGACTCTTCTGGAGGAAACGGAAAAGATAATGAAGGCACAGACATCGCGCGGAGCAGATTTTGAAACAGGAAATCTGATAAAGCGCGCAAAGTCGCTTGTGCCGCTGCTTGTGCCGCTGTTTATAAGCGCGTTTCGGCGCGCAGACGAGCTTGCGCTTGCGATGGAGTGCCGTTGCTATAACGGCGGTGTCGGCAGAACGCGCATGAAGCAGCTTAAAATCACGGGCACGGATATATGGTGCAGTGTGCTTATGATTGCAGTGCTTTCGGGCGCTGCGGCAATCGGATATATGCCGTTTCTGTTTTAGGAAACCGCAGTGTATATTTTTTTGAGGAAGTGCAGCATGAGAAATATTGCTTTGATGCTTATGTATAAAGGCAGTGCGTACCATGGCTGGCAGCGGCAGAATAACGCCGTTACGGTTCAGGAAACGCTCGAAAAAGCCATATACAGAGTATGCCGCGAGAATGTGGTTTTATATGGGTGCGGACGAACCGACGCAGGTGTTCACGCATTGCATTATGTCTGTAATTTTCATTCACAAACAAAAATTCCCGATGACAAAATTCCGTTTGCATTAAACTGTGTTTTGCCCGATGATATAAGGATAACGGGAGCAAAAACGGTTGATGAAAAATTTCATGCAAGATACAGTGTGAAAAAGAAACGCTACATTTATAAAGTTCTTAATTCGCCGCACGGCGATGTATTTCTGCAAGATTTGGCGTGGCATTACAGGCGTTATGCCGATATTGAGCGTATGCGCGAAGCATGCGGATTTTTTGTGGGAGAGCATGATTTCAGTGCGTTTTGTGCCAGCGGCGCACAGACGAATGATTTTGTGCGCACGGTCTACAGCCTTGATGTGAGCCGTAATAATGACCAAATAACAGTTGACATATGCGGCAACGGATTTTTATACAACATGGTGCGCATTATTGCGGGCACGCTTATGTATATCGGTGACGGAAGGCTTGAGCCTCATGAGGCGGAGGAGATAATCGCTTCATGCGACAGACGAAGGGCGGGAATTACCGCTCCGCCGCACGGGCTTTATATGGCTGATGTGACATATGACACAGATTTGTTTTAAATTTTTTAATCGGATTTGTTTTATGGCTTTGATTAAAAATACGGATAAAAATATGGATTTGCGTTTTTGAAAAATTCATATATATGAGAGATATGAATAATACGGAGAGGGGAGCGGTATATCGTGAGCAGACTTGATTATAAGAGAAAACGCGAAAAAGAGCTTGCGCGGAAAATGAGCGGTGAGAGCGCGTTTTTATCGTTTGTTAAAGAACATTCGGGGCTTATTGCGCTTGCGGTTATTGTGGCGGTTGTCGCTGCTGCGGCGCTCATTATAGGTTTTAATCCCGATTTTGCGGATCGTTTTGCAAATAAAGAGGGGGAGTCAATTTATCTCGATGAAAATACGCTGTTTGAAACACCTGTGACGTCATATGAGAAGATAAAGATAAGGCCTTCGGGCAGCGGATTTGTAATATATGACGGAGAAAAAATGAAAATGTTTTCGGACGGCGGAAAGGTTGAATGGGAGCTTGATATGGTTATGAATAATCCCGTTCTGTCATCTGAGGGCGGATATATAATGGCGGCAGACCGCGGAGGCAAGGATATTTACCTTATAAACAACGGCAAGGTGATATTAAAAACGCTTTCACAGTATAATATTATCAATGCAAGCGTTGCTGCGGACGGGAAATTTGTGGTTATTTCGGACGAGCCGTATTTTAAGAGCCTCATAACGGTCAAAGACGCCGGTGACAAAGAGATTTTTGTGTGGCATTCGGGAAGTTCGTATATAGTTGACGCAGTAATCGGCAGTGATGCAAACAAGCTTGCGGCGGCTGTGCTCAGCACTGAGGAGCAGAGCGGATTTTCGGGCGGTGTTATGCTGTTTAATCTCTATGACGAGGAGCCGTATAAGACGCAGATGTTTGAAGGATGCCTTGCTTCAAATGTGTTTAGGGCGGATAAGGGATTTACCGTTGTTACCGACAAAAAGGCGGTATTTTTAAACAGTGACGGTGAAATTTTAAATGAGCACGGATATAACGGAAAAAGTATAAATAAAATATGCAAAAGCGCGGATATGACAGTGTTATCACTTGAGGCGGAAAACGGGAGCAAAAGCATTACGGCGCTTGATAACGCAGGAAAGCTGAAATGCAGCTTTAATGTGCACCGTTCGCCGAATTTTCTGAGTGCGGACAGCGGAAGAATAGCATATGGCGGCGGAAACGAAGTTGCGGTATGCGATGACAGCGGAAAAGAGCTTTATCTGATACAGACCGCAAAGGATTTTGAAACTCTGGCGTTTCTTGGCGGTGCAAGGCGTGCGGCGGCATTGTCACCGACATCGCTGGATATAATTGAAATAAAGTAGCTTTGGGTATTTTGGGCATAAATCAGTTTTAGGTGTAAGATGGTTTTAGAAATAAAACTGTATCGGCGGCAAAACAGTCAAAAAAACAGGCTGAAACAGGAAGAACGGGAGGTGCTCTATGGCGTATGTTCTTGATATAATTCTTGCGGCGGTAATTATTATATGTATAATAAGAGGTGCAAAAAAGGGTTTTATACGCGCGGCGTTCAGCATACTGACGTTTTTTATGGCGGCGCTTCTTTCGTTTATGTTTTACGGACAGTTTTCGGATTATGTTATTTCAACACCGATGGGGCAGAATATGACGCAGAGTTTGCGTGAGTCGGTTTATAAGGCTGTGAGCGGTGATACGGCTGCACAAAGCCAAAATGCGGAAGTAAGTGCGCCCGATGGTGAAGAGAGACAAAACTCTCAGCAGCAGAACGGCGAAAATGACGGAGTTAAATACAACACAACCGAGGAAATTCTGAACTCTATGAAGCTGCCGCAGTTTATTTTCGGCAGTGTCATGAGCAAGAGTGACTTTCTTATGCGTAATGCGAGGATAACGGCGGCGGAGGCTGTGAGTGAGGCGCTGAGTGAGGCGCTCATGAAAATACTGGCGGGAATTGTGCTGTTTGTGCTGATACTGATTGCACTGTGGCTTTTGAAAATTTTATTGGAATTTGTGTTCAGACTGCCTCTTTTAAAGGAGGTAAACTCTCTTGCCGGCTGTGTTGCCGGACTTATAAACGGCTTGCTGGTGTCATACCTTATAATGGCTGCGGTATCGTCGCTGGCAGGATTTCCGGAGCTGCAGTTTATACGTGACAGCGCACAAAGCTCATACATATATAAAAACTTATATGAAACGAATATGATATTGGAAATGTTTACAAAATAAATGATTTAAAATAAAGGGTCTGAGGTGAATTATGCAGGATTACGAAATGCTTGAAACAAAGTCGCTTGTTCAGCTGCGCGAAATTGCGAAAACGCTCGGCATTACAAAAATAACGGCGCTGCGCAAGCCGCAGCTTATTGAGCGTATAGCGCAGCATGCGGCAAAAGGCGCTGCGGACATGACCGAAGAAAAAGCAAAAAAAGCAACGGAAGAAAAAACTGTGAAAAAAGCAGATGAAAACAAAACGGAAGAGATAAAAACGTCCGCAAAAAACGTTTATGAAAAACATATGGCAAATGATGAAATAAAAGAGCACAATATTCGCGAGCGCGGCGAAATAAAAAAGGTGAAAACGAAGCAGCGCCCGTCGGACGTTGTTGAAGTCAGGGGCTTTCTTGAGGTTTTGCCGGAGGGGTTCGGGTTCATACGTTTTGATAACTACGAATCGAGTGAGAAAGACATATATGTGTCAAATACGCAGATACGCCGTTTTCACCTTCAGACGGGCGATGAAATACTGGGTGATGCGCGTCCTTCGGGCGGAGAGGAAAGGTATGCGCCGCTTTTGTATGTGCACAAGGTTAACGGCGACCCTGTTGACGTATGCCTGAAAAGACGCCCGTTTGATACTCTGACGCCGATATATCCCGACAAAAGACTGCACCTTGAAACGGTGCCGACGGGATTTTCGATGAGGCTTATCGATTTGATTGCGCCCATAGGATATGGTCAGAGAGGGCTGATTGTGGCACCGCCGAAAGCCGGAAAAACAACACTTCTTAAAAATATTGCGCAGAGCATTTCAAAAAATCACCCGGACATAAAGCTGATAGTGCTTCTGATTGACGAGCGTCCCGAGGAAGTTACCGACATGAAACGCTCGATTGACGGTGAGGTTATATATTCAACATTTGACGAGGCGCCGGAGCATCATGGGAAAATTGCGGAGCTTGTGCTTGAACGGGCGAAAAGGCTTGTTGAGCACAAAAAAGATGTTGTCATACTGCTTGATTCAATCACAAGGCTTGCACGTGCGTATAACCTGATAGTGCCGCCGACGGGAAGAACCTTGTCGGGCGGACTTGACCCGGGAGCGCTGCATAAGCCGAAACGCTTTTTCGGTGCGGCACGCAACGTTGAAGAAGGCGGAAGTCTGACGATACTTGCCACGGCGCTTATGGAAACGGGCAGCCGTATGGACGAGGTAATATTTGAGGAATTTAAGGGAACGGGCAATATGGAGGTGCGTCTTGACAGACAGCTCCAGGAGAAGCGTGTGTTCCCTGCGATAGACATTGCAAAATCGGGTACGCGCCGCGAGGAAACACTTCTTGACGGACGCGAGCTGTCGGCGGTGTGGGCAATACGCAAGGCGATGAGCAGCAGAAACACTGTTGAGGTAACCGAAGAAATTTTAAATAAGCTTACAAGAACGCGCACAAATGCGGATTTTGTGCAGAATATACTTGATACAATGGGTAAATAGTGCGTGTGCGGAGGAAACTGACGTGGAGGAAAATTCGGAAATATATCTTGATAACAGCGCGACAACCAAAACGAGCGATGAAGTAAACAGGTGCATGCTTGAGGTGCTGGAAAATGACTACGGCAACCCGTCGTCGCTGCACAGACTCGGCATGAAAGCCGAAAAAGTATTTGAAAGCGCAAAACAGGATTTGGCAGACTGTCTTTCGTGCAGTGCGTCGGAAATATATATAACGAGCGGCGGTACAGAGAGCATTAATACCGCAATTTTAGGATATCTGCGTGCGTCAAAAAGGCGCGGAAAGCATATAATATGCACCGGAGTTGAGCACCCTGCCGCATATGAAACGGTAAAGTATGCACAAAGCGAGCTGGGCTATGAGGCGGACATATTATCTGTCGGCAGCGACGGCTGTATCAGCCTTGATGAACTTTCGGAAAAACTGCGCGGCGATACGGTTTTGGTTTGCGTTATGCATGTAAATAACGAAGTTGGCACGGTAATGCCTGTGGATAAAATAAAACCGGTTATGAAAAAGAAAGCGCCCGAGGCGGCGTTGTTTGTCGATGCAGTTCAGTCCTTCGGAAAATTGGCGATAAAGCCGTCAAAATGGGGAATTGATATGCTTGCGGCAAGTTCGCATAAAATACATGGACCAAAGGGCTGCGGACTTTTGTATATAAGAAACGGACTGCGCGTACTGCCGATTATGCACGGAGGGCACCAGCAGAGCAATCTGCGCTCGGGAACAGAGAATGTGTATGCGGCATCGGGATTTGCGCTTGCGGCAAAAACTGCGTACAAAAACATTGATAAAAACTATGAGCATGTATCAAAGCTTCGCGAAATGCTGCGCGGTGCGATTGAAAAAAATGTGGAAAATACGGTGTATAACGGCTCGGAAAATGCGCTGCCGTATATACTGAATATGTCGTTTACCGGAATTAAGTCGGAAATTTTGCTCCATACGCTTGAAAGCAAGGGAATATATGTTTCGACAGGGTCGGCATGTGCGTCAAATGCGCCTTCGCCGAGCAGAACACTTTTATGTATGGGTAAGGATAAAAAAGAGATTGAGGGAGCGGTAAGATTTAGTTTTTCGCCGTACAATACGGCAGAACAGATTGAGCGTGCGGCACAGGCGGTCGCGCGTGAGGTTTGCGATATAAGAAAATACGTTAGGGGATAGAGTTTTGAAAGAAATTGTACTTGTAAAATACGGAGAGATAATTTTAAAGGGATTGAACCGTCCCGTGTTTGAAAATATTCTTATGAAAAACATCAGGCATGCATTAAAAAGTGTAGGTGAGCCTGAGGTTACGCGTGCACAGGCGGCAATTTATATTGAACCTTCGAGCAGCGACGATATAGATGAAATTACGGAGCGGCTGAAAAAAGTATTCGGAATTATGAGTATAACGCGTGCATGTGTTGTTGAAAAAGACATTGAGGCGATAAAAAAGGCGGCTGCAGAATACTGCGGCGAGGACGTAAAAGAGGGCGTGACGTTTAAGGTTGAGGCAAAGCGTGCCGACAAAAAATTCCCAATGAAGTCGCCGGAGATATGCCGCGAAGTAGGCGGATACATGTATGAAAATATTGAGGGGGCAAAGGTTGACGTAAATAATCCCGGAAATGTTGTCATGGTTGAAATAAGAGACTTTGCGGCATATGTATACTGCAAGAAAACAGAGGGTCAGGGCGGACTTCCGATTGGTACGGGCGGACGCGCAATGCTGCTTTTGTCGGGCGGCATAGATAGTCCCGTTGCCGGATATATGATGGCAAAACGCGGTGTGGAGCTTGAGGCGGTAAATTTTTTCAGCTATCCGTACACAAGCGAAAGAGCAAAAGAAAAGGTTATAACTCTTGCGTCAATTCTGGCGCAGTATGCCTCAAAAATTAAACTGCACATAGTTCCTTTTACGGAAATACAGCTTGCCATACGCGATAACTGTCCGGAAGAACACCTGACGCTTATTATGAGAAGATTTATGATGAAAATAGCGGAGAGAACGGCTGTCGCAAATCATACGGAGGCGCTTATTACGGGCGAAAGCCTCGGGCAGGTTGCGAGCCAGACGATGCAGGCTCTGCATGTCACAAACTCCGTTGTAAATATGCCTGTGTTCAGACCGCTGATTGGTATGGACAAAGAAGAAATTGTAAAAATTTCGCGTAAAATGGGAGCTTTTGAAACATCAATTCTGCCGTATGAGGATTGCTGTACGGTGTTTACGCCGAAACACCCGACAACAAAGCCGAAGATAGATAAAATTGAAAAATCAGAGGCAGCGCTTGATGTTGAGAGTCTTATACAGCGCGCTGTTGACGGAATTGAAACGATTGTTGTTGAGCCGAAATAACAAATATAAAATATCCGAAAAGGGAAGAGGGCAGATGTGAAGCTTTTTCACGCCGGCCCACGGTTGCTTTAAGGCGTTATGCGCCGCAGCGCCGACACGCAGCGGCGGAAGGGAGATTTTTTATGACAGCGGAGATTATATCTGTAGGAACGGAGCTTTTGCTCGGAGAAATCTTAAATACGGACGCACAGTTTCTTGCGGAGGAACTGTCACAGCTCGGGATTGATGTGTATTATCAGACTGTGGTCGGCGATAACGAAAAACGGCTGACGGATACGGTAAAAACGGCTTTGTCGCGCTCGGATATTGTGATAACATCGGGCGGACTCGGACCGACAAATGATGATATAACAAAAGAAACGCTTGCGGCGGCGATGGGCGTTGAGATGAAGCTTGACGATGAATGTCTGCGTGATGTAAAAAGCTATTTTGAGCGTATTGGACGCCCTATGGCAGATACAAACATTAAGCAGGCGGTCATGCCTGTAGGCTGTATTGTGCTCAGAAACAACAACGGCACGGCGCCCGGCGGCATAATAGAAAAAAGCGGCAGAATTGCGATATTTTTGCCCGGACCGCCGAATGAGATTGTGCCGATGTTTAATGAGAGCGTAAAACCCTATCTGCGCGCAAAATCAGATTTGTCGCTGTATTCGCGAACACTGCGCATTATCGGAACCGGTGAGTCGAATGTTGAGGCAAAGCTGTCGGAGCTTATGCGCACATCGGTAAATCCGACTGTTGCGCCGTATGCGAAAACAGGCGAGGTTACGCTGAGAATTACTGCAAAATGCAAAACGGAGCATGAAGCGGAGAGGCTGATTGAACCGATTGAAGAGCATATACGCGCTGTTCTGGGCAGCGATGTATACGGGACGGACGATGATACGATTTTTTCGGTTGTGTGCGGTATGCTGCGTGAGCGAGGCATGACGGTATCGTTTGCAGAAAGCTGTACCGGCGGTATGCTGGCTGAGAAAATGACAAGCGTATCGGGCGCGTCTGAGGTGTTTAATCAGGGCTTTATAACGTACTCAAATGAAGCAAAGCATAAAATTCTCGGGGTGGACGGTAAAACGCTCGAAAAATACAGTGCCGTGAGTGAAAAAACGGCATGCGAAATGGCTGCAGGTGCGCAGAGCAGATCGGGGGCGGATGTTGCGGTAAGTGTGACGGGTGTGGCAGGACCGAACAGCGATGACGCATCAAATCCGGTAGGACTTGTGTATATAGGCATAGCCGATAAAACTTCATCTTCGGCTTTTCGTTTTAATTTTACGGGCAACAGAGAGAAAATACGCGTGCGTGCATGCATAAGTGCGTATGATTTGCTGCGGCGGTATTTGCAGAATAATAAAGAAAAGTAAAAGAACCGTTTTTTGATGTAAATATGCATTATATTTTTGATGAAATATATTGACATTATGACAGAAAAACGGTATAATCACATAAGAACATTTGTTTGAGAAAAGAGGAATTTGTTATGGCAGAAAGTACAGGCGGAAATGTATCTGAAAAGAGAAAGGCTCTTGACGCGGCGCTGACGGGAATACGGAAACAGTTTGGCGACGGCTCGATAATGAAGCTCGGAGAGAGCTCGAAGGTTAATATCGATGTTATACCTACGGGTTCGATGAGTCTTGATTTGGCGCTGGGGATAGGCGGCTTGCCGCGCGGAAGAATTGTTGAAATATACGGGCCTGAGTCATCAGGCAAAACCACGCTTACGCTGCATGTTGTTGCGGAGGCGCAAAAGCTTGGCGGAGAAGTTGCGTTTATTGATGCGGAGCATGCGCTTGACCCCGAGTATGCAAAAAACCTCGGTGTTGATATAGATAACCTCCTTGTGGCACAGCCTGATACGGGTGAACAGGCGCTTGAAATTATGGAGGCGCTCGTAAGAAGCGGCGCTATTGACGTTGTGGTTGTCGATTCGGTTGCGGCGCTTGTGCCGAAGGCGGAAATTGACGGTGAGATGGGCGATTCGCATGTGGGACTGCATGCAAGGCTTATGTCGCAGGCATTGCGCAAGCTTGCAGGCATACTTAACAAATCAAACACGGTTGCGATTTTTATAAATCAGCTGCGTGAAAAAGTCGGCGTAATGTACGGCAATCCGGAAACGACAACGGGCGGACGCGCGCTGAAGTTTTATGCGTCGGTGCGTCTTGATATAAGAAGAGTTGAGGCTATAAAGAACGGCTCCGAGATTATCGGAAACCGAACAAAAGTGAAGGTTGTAAAAAATAAGGTTGCACCGCCTTTTAAAGAGGCGGAGTTTGATATTCTGTACGGAAAGGGAATATCAAAAGAGGGCAACATTCTTGATGTTGCAACATCGCTCGATATTATCAAAAAGAGCGGTTCGTGGTTCTCATATGAGGGCGAAAGACTCGGACAGGGACGTGACAACATCAGAAAATATATGGAGGAAAACCCCGAGTTTACAGAGAAAATTGATGCACTTGTACGCGAAAAGCTTAATCTGGCACAGTCTGAGCGTATGGATACGGAAAAGGTAAACCCGCTTTCTAAGCCGCCGAAGAAATAAAATGCAAAATATGTGACGGCGCAAAATATACAAACCAGGGAAAATTATATATGGATTATATTATTATGGATCTTGAGTGGAATCAGCCTGTGTCGAAGAAGAGCTATCCATATCTGAAAATAGGCGACAAAATGTCGGACGAGATAATTCAGATAGGTGCGTATAAGGTATCTGAGGAGCTTGAGATAGTTGACAGTTTTTGTACGTATGTTAAGCCGAAATACTACAAAAAGCTTAACAGTGTTGTTAAAAAAATTACACATATAAATAAAGATGAGGTGCTGTCGGGAAAAAGCTTTGAAACGGCGATTGAGCTGTTCGGCAAATGGTGCGGCGATGAGTTTTGTCTGTTTACATGGGGGCGCGACGATGTGCGCGTCATGCGGCAAAATCTCGAATTCTACGCTCTGGATACGTCTTTTATAAAGGAATGGTATGACTTACAGACGATATTTGCCATAGAACATCTCGGTTCGCGTGAGCAGAGGTCGCTCCAGTATGCAATGAACTTTTTCGGTATAGGCGAGGATACGGACAAACAGCTTCATGACGCGCTTGACGATGCGTACTATACGGCGGAAATATTTGTGCGCCATGATATAGCGCGGTGTATGAAAGAGTATCCGCTGACAAGCGATTTTGCGCAGATGTGTGCCGAAAATGACGGCGAGCAGTTTGGCGGATTTTATTCAAAACGGCGTGCGTTGTCGGATAAGGCTGTGTCACAGGTTTTGTGTCCCGAGTGCGGTAGTGTTCTTGAAAAATACGGCAGATGGGTTAATTCAAACGGGAAATATGTATGCCTTGCTTCATGCGGTGAACACGGCAGTTTTGTGTCGCGGATAAAATTCAGCAAGCATGCGGACGGAAAGTTTTATGTGAATAAGACAACAAAGCGGGAGAGTGAAAGTGCATGTGAGGCGATAAAGCGAAAATGCGACGCGGCATATGCGAAGGCTTTGGCTGAGAAAAAAACGGGGCAGCGGCGAAGTGTGCGCAGAAAAACACAGACAACGGGCGCTGTGCGCTGAAAATGTGTATAGGCGGCTGTGGTATCGCGCTGAAATAAATATTAAAACAAAAAGGGGACGCCGGAGCGCCCCTTATTTGCGTTTTATTTATGTTTGCTCTTTTTCTTTACAAATTTTTTGAATTGATTTTTTGCGGCAGATTTTTTTCGCTGTTTTCCTGAAAAATACTGATTTTTACTATATTGCTTTTTTCCATATTGTTTCTTATTGTCCTGTTTTTTGCCGGAGGACTTTTTATTTTCATGCGCTTTGGTATGAGCAAAATGTTTTTCCATGCCGACAATTTCAAAATCAATCAGCCTTTGCTGCGGCGAAGAAAGTGTGAGGCGCACTGTAAGGCTGTCACCGAGCGAAAATATTTTTCCGCCGCTTCTGCCGCGCAGGCACATAAACTCCTCGTCGTATTCGTAATAGTCGTCGCACAGCTGTGTCATCGGCACAAGTCCCTCTATACAGCCGCATACCTCCACAAACAACCCGAAGTCTGTAACCGAGGAGATAACCGCGTCAAATTCTTCGCCGATAAACTGCTGCATATAAGCGCACATGCATATTTTGTCGGCGCTGCGTTCTGCCTCAACTGCGCGCACTTCTGCCTCGCATGACTTTGCCGAAGCGCGTTCGGTGAAGCTGTCAAGGTATGAGCGGCGTTTTTCGCTTATTCCCTTTTTTATGCTTTCCTTCAGTATTCTGTGGATTGCAAGGTCGGGATAGCGCCGTATCGGGGAGGTAAAATGGCAGTAATATTTTGCGCCGATACCGAAATGACCGAGGTTTTCGGGAGCGTACTGTGCCTTCATCATAGAACGCAGACAGAGCGTGCTTGCCGCGTGTTCCTCGGGCGTGCCCGCTATCATGTCCATGACGCGCTGTATGTCGCGCGGACAAATTTTGCCGTCATCGGGAATTTTGAACGGTATACCGAAAATGCGCAGATATTTTTGCAGATTTGCAAGCTTTTCACCGTCGGGGCTTTCATGTACGCGGTAAACGAACGGCAGCGCATTGTCCGAGGCATGCTTTGCCACGGTTTCATTTGCAATAAGCATGAATTGCTCAATTATTTCGTTTGAAATGCCCGTTTCATATGCTTTAATACCTGCAACTCTTCCGTCACTGTCGAGAATGACCTTCGGTTCGGGAAAGTTAAAGTCAATCGAACCCATGGCGCGGCGGCGCTTTTTCAAAATCATCGCCAGTTCACGCATATTTTTTACATCATCTGCGATATCGCTGTATTTTTGCAGCATATCGGCATCATTTTCAAGCATTGCCGTCACAGCCGTGTAAGTCATGCGGTGAAGGGAGCATATGATGCCTTCTTCGATTTTATAATCAATAACATTTCCGTCTGAGCCTATATGCATTGTTACGGACAATGTGAGCCTGTCCTCACCCTCGTTAAGGCTGCAAATGCCGTTTGACAGCTCACGCGGAAGCATCGGAATTACGCGGTCGGGCAGATATACGCTTGTTGCGCGTTCGAGTGCGTCGAGGTCAATTGCGGTATTTTCGCCGACATAATGCGATACATCTGCGATGTGAACGTAAAGCGTGAAGGTGGAGTCGGGGTGTTTTTTTACGCATACAGCATCGTCCAGGTCGCGTGAGTCCTCACCGTCGATTGTTATAACGCGGTCGCCGCGAAAGTCGGCGCGCTCACGCGTGTCGGTTTCCGATACTTCAAAATCCAAAGATTTTGCCTGATTAAGCGATGCGGCCGAAAAATCTACAGGAATTTTGTTTTCATGTACCGCACAGGAAATCAGCGTTGATATATCGCCTGCATTTCCGAGAAGTTTTATTATGCGTACCTTCATCGGGCGGTCATGGTCGGGATAACGCACAATTTTTGCAACTGCTTTCTGGTTGTCGGACACATAAATGCTGTCCTTTGATATATGTGCGGCATACTGCGGCTGTGTGTCGGGAATAAACAGTCTTGTACCTTTTGCGTCGATTGTTCCGACTGTTGTATCCGAGGCGCGGTGTATAACTTTTGTTATGATGCCCTCACGCTTTTTGCCGCTGCCGGGCTTTGGCATGCGTGTAAGTTTTACCGAAACCGTATCGCCGTCAAATGCAAAATTCATGTCGTTTCTGTCTACAAAAATATCCTCCGTATTTTCGGAGATATTTACATCAGTATCGGAATTTATTGGTGTGACAAACGCACTGCCCGATTTCATAAGGCTGACAGTGCCGTAGATGTTTTTTTGCTGCGGTGACTTTTTGAGCCGTCCTTTTTTGCTCTGTATGATTTTTCCTTCCGTGAGAAGCTCGTCCACAACACGGTAAAATTCGCCGCACGCTGACGGCGGAACGTCAAGCATGACGCGCAGTTCGTCCGCTGTGAGCGGCTTATAGCTTTTGTGGCATATATATCCGTAAACTTTTTCTTTTCCTGTCATATTTATACGCCTCCTTTTCGCCGGCGCAGGAATAATGTGTTTATATTTATTACAGCATTTTATTATTATGGCGCCAAATTCCGATAAAATGCTTCATGTTCGGCAAAATGCTGCACTTTTTTAAATGTTTTGTACTTTTTGTATATTTTATGTTTTAAAAAAAGCGCATTTACATTTTTGTAAACACGCTTTCATATACGGCTAATTTCGGCTCAGTTTTTCAATGCCTTTTTTCACTCTTGAAATGCTCTCGTCTTTGCCGATAAGCGAGGCAATTTCAATTCCGCCGCCGGGAGTAAATTTTTTGCCTGACAGCGCAACTCTGAGCGTATACAGAATAACGCCGTTCTTTACACCGAGGCGCTCAATCAGCGCAAACAGTGCGTCATGAATTGCGTCATGTTCCCAGTTTTCCAATCCTTCAAGTACGGGCAGGATTTGTTCAAGTGCATTTTTTGAGATTTCGAGCGTGGTTTTCATCTTTTTGTTTACATAGAGTTCGGTATCATATTCGGGAAGCTCGTCTATAAAGTCAATCGATTCGGGAATGTCCGAGAATTTCTCGGTTCTGTCGTGCAGGAGCGCCGAAAGAGCCATGAAATCAATATCGCGTTTAACTGATTTTTTGTAATAGGGCATAGCCTCTTTGCAAAAATCCTCAACGCTCATTTTGCGGATATATTCGCCGTTCATCCAGTTGAGCTTGTTTATGT
>CAKSHB010000013.1 GCA_934456295.1 uncultured Clostridia bacterium
AAAAGTAAAGGATTTCTCTCTTATCCGCATGGCAAGGAATGATAAGAGATTTTTTGCCCAAGTGCGTTTTTGAAGGCATAATGTCCGCAAAAAACTAATAACTATAGAAAATTATACAATATAATCGTTACAAAACTATTAACAAAGTACAAAAATATACAAAATTCATATATAAGCCCTATTTTCCCGAGTATGGGAGTATAATTACAAATTTGCTTCCGGCGCCCTCTTCGCTTATTACTTCAATATGGCCGCCATGCATTGCAACCGCTTCCTGTGCAATTGCAAGTCCAAGCCCCGTGCCGCCTGTTTCGCGTGCGCGCGCTTTATCGACGCGGTAGAAACGGTCAAATATAAGTGCGGCGTCCTCTTTCGGGATACCAATACCGTTATCCTCAATCTCAATCGTGGTTTTTGTTATGTCCGCATTCAGCGTGATTGTAACCGTGCCGCCTTCATCGGTATATTTTATGCTGTTGTCTGCAATATTGTAAATTGCCTCATATATTTTATCTCTGTCAAGCAGCATCTGCGTATGTTCTTTGTCGTTATCATAGGAAAAGCTGAGTTTTATGTTCTTTTCGCGTGCAAGCGGCAGCAGCTTTTTCACAATTTTGCTTATAAGCTTTGTAAGATCGACTGTTTCAAGATGTGCCGCAGAGCTTTGCGAATCGTTTTTTGTAAGAGCAAGCAGCCTTTCGACAATACGCGTGAGCCTGTCAACCTCGTTTGACATATCCTCAAGAAATTCGCGCACCATTGCAGGGTCGGGATCTTGTGTCTGCAAAATTGATTCGGACAAAAGCTTTATGGTCGCAAGAGGCGTTTTAAGCTCATGTGATGCATCGGAAACAAAAGTACGCCTCTTTTCTTCAATCAAAGCAAGCTGCTTTATCATGGCGTTAAACGAATTTCCCAATGCGGCAATTTCGTCATGACCGTGAACGGGCACAGTCTGATTAAAATTACCTTGCGCGATTTCATCTGCCGCATTTGTCAGCTTCAGAAGCGGCAGCGTGAAAATATGCGACATAATCGCGCTCAGGATAACAATGAGCGCACTGATAACGATTGACAGCGTTATGAGTGACGAGGTTATGTCGCCGAGAAACTGGTCTGCGTCGCTGAGCGACTGGCTCAGATATACCGCGCCGGTTATCTGCGAATTTTTCTTTATTGGTATGCCTACGTCCATGCTGTTATTTGAGTCTTTGTTGTATATGCCGGTTGAATCCTGCCCGAGAAGTGCGCTTTTTATGGTGTCATTCATCATAATTTTGCCGCGCAGAGTATTTGCCGAGTCGTTATCATACGTAACAATTGCCTGACTGTCCAAAATTATCAGACGCATTGGTTTATCGGAAAAAATGTCTTTTGTGGCGCCGGACAGAAAACCAAGGTCTGTACCGTTCCATTCCAGAACTATGTTTGCAACCACATTTGCCTTTGTAAACATCGCAACGCGCTCTTTGCTGTAAAAATAGTCGCGCAGCGTTGAGATAATATATACACTCATAAGAAGCAGCGCAACAAGGCATATCGAAAGATACGCCAATATCATTTTGCCGCGCAGAGAGGAGCGCACAAATCCGAAATCCGGCTTTTTAAGCTTCTTTATAATAGTAACCAACTCCCCACTTAGTATGGATAAATGTAGGCTGAGCCGGATTTGGCTCTATTTTTTCGCGCAGTCTGCGCACATGAACGTCAACCGTGCGTATATCGCCCGGATAATCATATCCCCATACAATGTCAAGCAGATTTTCGCGGCTGTATACCTTGCCGGGGTTTGATATGAATAAATCGAGCAAATCAAATTCCTTTGCGGTAAGCTCTATGTTTTTACCCTCAATCGCCGCACGGCGGAAGTTATAGTCGAGCGATATCCCCCCGACGGTAACATTTTTTGCGCTGTCCTTTTTATCGGTGTGCGAAATTCTGCGCAGAATTGCCTTAACTCTTGCCTTAAGCTCAAGTATGTTAAACGGCTTTGTGAGATAGTCGTCCGCGCCGTATTCAAGTCCCATAATCTTGTCCATATCCTCATTTTTTGCCGTGAGCATAACAATCGGCACATTTGAAAATTCACGTATTTTCTGGCATGCGGAAAGTCCGTCTACTTTTGGAAGCATGAGGTCGAGAATAATCAAATCAATCGACTTGTCCTTCGCCATTTTTACAGCCTCTTCGCCGTCATATGCCGCAACACATGTGTAACCGTCCTGCTCAAAGTTGAACTTAATACCTTTAACGAGCAGTTTTTCGTCATCGACAATCAATATTTTCATTCAGGTTGCTCCTTTCTTTGTATGCGAAAGGTAAAAAACCTCATTTCGGATTTTCACCTATTATACCATTACTGATTATTTTATCACATATTAAAACCAAACTGCAACACCTGTCGGCAAAAAATAATAAAAAACGGTACAAAACACCTATCGGTACATTTTGTCATAAAAAAAACGTATGAAAAATATAGTGTTAGTGTGGAGCTTTGCTTACACATTATAAAGAGCATAAGGGGGAGGTCAAATGGCATCGAAGGGCTATATAATAGCTCAGGTATTTACAGCACAGCAGATTTTGCCGCTGGCAGACGCGTCTGTCACGGTTACGCAAAGAAACGGCGGAAATATAAGCCTTATCGGCTTCAGAATTACAGATATTGACGGAAAAACCGGCGCAATCGAAGTGGAAACACCCGATTCGGCGCTGTCACGTGAGCCGGGAAACGATAGGCCGTTTTCCGTTTTTGACATATCGATAGAACACCCTATGTATTATCCGATTATGATACGCGGGGCACAGGTTTTCGGCGGCGAAACAACGCAGCAGCGCGCGGAAATGATACCGATTGCGGATAATGTGGACGAATTAAACGGCGGCAGCGGCAACATGAGCCAGGAAGAAGTGGTTATAACGCCGCAAAATTTGTAATGAGCATAAAATAAAAAGAAAGGGTTGATGCAAAAAAATGGCACCGCCTATTACACCGTATGTGCCGAGGACAATAACCGTACATCTGGGAGCGCCGGCATCAAACGCTCAGAATGTGGTTGTAAATTTTGAGGATTATATAAAAAATGTGGCGTCAAGCGAGATATACCCGACATGGAACGAATCTGCCATTGTGGCAAACATACGTGCACAGGTATCGTATGCGCTGAACAGAGTATATACCGAGTTTTATCCGAGCCAGGGCTATAATTTTGAGATAACAAGCTCTACGGCGATTGACCAGAAGTTCATCTACGGCAGAAATATATTCAACAATATTGACCGTCTGGTAAGCGGAATATTTAATGATTACATACGAAGAAAGGGCTTTGCCGAACCGCTGGCGGCAAAATACTGCAACGGAACAACCGTGACATGCGAAGGCTTGTCACAGTGGGGCAGTGAATATCTTGCGCGTCAGGGCTATAATTCGATAAATATTTTATATAATTATTACGGATATGACATAGAGCTGGTTACAGACGCGCCGATACGAAATCTGACGCGTTCATATCCGGGGTCTTCTTTAAGCCGCGGCGACAGAGGCGAAAATGTTGCTGTAATTCAGACCGCCATAAACAGGATTTCGCTGAACTATCCTTCGATACCAAAGATGTATCCGGTTGACGGAATTTTCGGAGAGGCAACGGAAAAAGCCGTGAGAAAATTTCAGCAGATATTTAATCTGGCGGTTGACGGCATAGTCGGAAAGGCGACATGGTACAGAATGGTCGGGCTTTATACGGGAATTACGCGCCTTTCGGAGCTTGATTCGGAGGGACAGACGATATTTGGCAGAAGCCTCGAATATCCCGACGCAATATCGCTCGGAGATGAAGGCGAAAAGGTTGTAATACTGCAATTTTTCCTGAATGTTCTTGCAAGTGTAAATCCGTTTATACCGTCTGTTCCGGCATCGGGAAAGTTTGGCGAAGAAACGCTTAATTCCGTAAAAGCTTTTCAGCAGAACAGCAGGCTTGAGGTTGACGGCGTAGTCGGTCAGCAGACATGGGACGCAATTTATGATGAATTTAAGGGAGTGGTTGACACGGTGTTTATCGGTGACAATACGCTGAGCATAACGACAATTCCGTATCCGGGCACAGCGCTGTCGGTAGGCTCAAGCGGTGACTCGGTTCGGACATTGCAGCAATATCTGAATGCAATATCTGCGGCAAATCCGTCGCTTCCGGCAGTAAAGCCCGACGGGGTGTTCGGCGAAGAAACGCGTAACGCCGTGCTCAGCTATCAGCGCGCGTTTGATTTGCCGCCGACGGGCAGCGTAGATGAGCAGACATGGAACTCGATTGCAAATACGTATAAAAACGTGCTTTCATCAACGCTTGCGCACCCCGAGCAGTTCCCCGGAAGAACGCTCAGACTGGGGGACAGCGATGCTGTAAAACAAAATCAGTAAAGGAGGCGACATTATGAAAAAATTCAGACTTGAGCCGGGCAGACCGGTATATAACATGCAGCATTTCCTGCGTGTTATAGGGCAGACATATAACGATTTCAGACCGCCGATACCGGACGGTATTTTCGGTACGCAGACAGAGGACGCCGTGAAGGGATTTCAGAAAAGGTACGATATGCCCGTTACGGGAGCGGTAAACAACGACACATGGGACAAAATTATAGAAATATACCGCGGTGCGCTGATAGTCACACAGCCTCAGTGCGGAACCGTGCTGTTTCCGCGCGGAGAGCATGTAATAGAGCAGGGGGACGTGTCGGCGTTTCACTATCCGATACAGGCAGCGATGTATGTAATATCGGAATATTATGACAACATAAGCGGTTTTGATATATCGGACACCCATGCCGGAGAAGTAATTGAAACGGTAAAACAGCTTCAGAGAGTTTTCGGTATAGAGGATAACGGAAACATATGCGCAAACTGCTGGCGCCATATATCGCGTATTTATGAAAACATAATAGTGCAGCAGATGAACGAGGCAAACGGAGAGAAAATTGTTGAGAAGACAGAGAATTTACAGCGGATATCCGGAAAATTTGTCGGGATTGACGAAATAAAGGACGATATGCGCCATGAACAGCAAAACGCAGCTTCCGGCGGGCGCGAGGGCGTGTTTACGCCGAGAATGGCGCCGTATTCGGCTCTCGGAAATACAGACACAGGACGTATGCCCGATATGGGCGCGGATAATACCGAAACAGAACGGGCAAATATGCCTGAGGAAAATATGACGAACGAGAATACCGCAAACGAAAATACGAACGAAAACACGAATGAAAATACAGCGAGTGAGCGTATGACGAATGAAAATATGGCAAATGATATCAGAACTAGCGGGAATACGGCAGAAAATACGGAAAAGGAAAACATGAGTAATGGGCACATGGGACAGCCGCCGAAAAGAGAACCGCTCAAATGGAGATTTTACTGAAATGATAAATGAACAGTGCGTGACAATGCATTTTCAATCCCGGCATCAGTCCTGTTTTTTAGCGGAAGAACAGATAAAAAGGCGGGGCATCAGCATGGGCAGCATTAGATTTTTTATTAAAAAACGGAACAAGCAAAACTTGTTCCGTTTTTTTGTCCGAGGATATATCAGGTGATTAATATTTCAAACACCCCTGAAGCCTCTGCCGATGATTTCGCTGGTTGTTGTTACAATAATAAATGCATTTGGGTCAATTTCCTTAATTCTGCTCCGAAGTCTTATTGCCTCAATTCTTTTGCACACAGTATGCAGCATTGTCCTCTCACTGCCAGTAAATTCGCCCACGACAAGGTTTGAGCTTGCGCCGTGATGAAGCACATTAATAATGTATTGCGATATTTCATCGGGTTTTGTAGTTATCACAACAAAATATTTACAGGTATTCAGACTCTCAATTACGTTATCAACAATAAATGCTTTTGCAAACAGTCCCAATAGTGAAAAAAGACCTATTTTTATGTTGAAAACAAAGAAGGAGCTTGCGGCAACGATAAAATCAACGGCGAGCAATGATTTTCCGACATCGATTTTCGTATATTTTTTTAAAATCAAAGCGATAATATCAGTGCCTCCCGAGGAAGAGCTGCTGTCAAAAATTATAGCGGAACCGATAGATGTCAAAATCATGGCATAAACCAATTCCAAAAACGGCTGGTCTGTGAGCGGCTGCGATAACGGTATAATTTTTTCGAGCAGGTATATAATGGCGCTGTAGAGCATGCTGCAATAAACGGTTTTCAGACCGTTGCTTTTTCCGAGAAACAGAAAGCCTAACAGCAGCAGTGCAATATTTAAAATCCAAATCCAGACTGCGGGCGTTATCGGCGTAATATATCCCAGAATGGTACTTATACCTGTAACGCCGCCTGTTGAAAATCCGTTCGGAATTTTGAAAAAATAGACTCCGAGCGACAGAAGCATGCAGCCGATATTCATGAAAATAAAATTTTTCAGATTTTTCATAATTCTCTCCAAATCCGTCATAGTTTTTTTTATATGTAGACTCTGATTAATACAATAAAGCTGATACTTGCGTCCGAAAAATTTACCGTCCGGAAAGGAAACTGTTTTTGTGAAAAAAACGGAACAAGCAATATAAAAGCTTGTTCCGTTCTGGCGTGCCTGGAGGGATTCGAACCCCCGACCTTTTGGTTCGTAGCCAAACACTCTATCCAGCTGAGCTACAGGCACAAATAATATTAAACCAATCAACTTTTAATATTATAGCACATACAAACTGCAAAGTCAAACAATTTTTCACAATTTTTAAAATTTTTACATCGGACAACTGTTCCGGCAGCAAAAAACAGTCCGGCATAACAGCAAACCCGGACTGTTTTGGAGTTATAAAAGGTGTTTTATATCTCGGATTTAACCTTTGCAGCCTCAAAATCCTCCTCAATTTCTTTTGAGGGCGGAGGCGAAAGCAGCGAACCGACCACAATGCAGATTGATGAGAATATGAAAGCGGGAAGGAGCTCATAAATTGCCCATGCGCCGCCAAATTCCGATATGCCAAGTTTCCATAAGAATACCATAGCCGCACCGCCGACCATACCTGCGATTGCGCCTGTCTGGGTCGTTCTCTTCCAGAAGAGCGAGAACAGCATAAGCGGACCGAAGGTTGCACCAAAGCCTGCCCATGCAAATGATACGATGCTGAATATTACGCTGTTTTCATCAAGGGCAATAATAATTGCGATAGCTGCGATTGCAAGAAGTGTAATTCTTGATATAAGCATAACCTGTTTATCATTTGCGTCTTTCTTGATAAGGCCCTGATAAATGTTTTTGGCAAATGCCGATGCCGCAATAAGCAAATATGAGTCCGACGAGCTTATTGTTGCGGCGAGTATTCCTGCCATTACAAGACCTGCAAAAATAGGCGGCAGAGCGCTTTTTGAAAGCGTTATGAATATGTTTTCGGCTGAGGACTTTGTAAGATGCTCGGCGCCGAAGAGCTGTCTGCCGACAATTCCGATAAATACGGCAACGGCAAGCGATATGAGTACCCATATCATAGCAATTCGTCTTGAACGTTTCAGCTCGTCCTCTCTGCGTATTGCCATGAATCTTAAAAGTACCTGCGGCATACCGAAATAGCCCAAACCCCATGCGAGCATAGAGCAAACACTGAGCCAGCCGTATTCGGCAGCTTCGCCGAACATCGGTTTTCCTGCCTCAACAACCTGCTGGACAGTGCCGTCCGGCAATTCATGCATTACAGGTGTTGCAAGTCCGAAGAAGTCCAAAAATCCGGGTATTTTGCCTGCATTTTCAATTACAGCGCCAACTCCGCCGGCATTGATTGTGCTGACGGTTACAACAACCGCAAGCGCAACTATCATTACGACGCCTTGCATAAAGTCGGACGCACTCTCAGCTAAAAATCCGCCGAGAATTGTGTAAAGAAGCACAAATGCCGCACCGACAATCATCATTGAAATATAGGGCAAGCCGAAAAGTGTTGAAAAAAGCTTGCCGCATGTTACAAAGCAGCTTGCGGCGTATACCGTGAAGAAAATAAGTATAAAGAGCGCGGAAAGCGTCATGATTAACTTTTTGTTCTCACGGAAACGATTTGAGAAAAACTCGGGCAGCGTTATCGAATTGTTTGCCCGAATACTGTAGCGGCGAAGTCTTTTTGATACAATAAGCCAGTTTAGGTATGTACCGAGAGCCAGACCTATTGCCGTCCATACCGCGTCGGCAAGACCGCACCAGTATGCAACGCCCGGCAGACCCATCAGAAGCCAGCCGCTCATATCGGAAGCCTCGGCGCTCATAGCGGTTACCCACGGACCGAGCGAGCGCCCGCCCAGAAAATAGTTCTCCGAGCTTTGGTTAGCCGTTTTGGCAAATACTATGCCTATTACGATTACGACTGCCATATAAACAACCATGGCAATCAGGATTTGCAGTGTTTGACTGTCCATCAAATAAATCCCCCTTATTTCTATTGGGCGGTAAACCTGCCCATAATGATATTATAATACCATATATTCCTAAAAAATACAACAATAAATTACAAATAATCATAGCATGCATTACAAACAATCATAATACGCATAATAAAAAACGCATATATGCATGAAACATCATGCAAAAAATCCCGTATTCTGCACATCGCAAAAATACGGGATAATAAATACAATTTACATAAAGCGTTACTTTGTGTAGTTAATAACATCTTTATTTTTTATGATATATTCTGCGCCGGAATATATTGTTATAATTACGGTTATCCATACAAGAGCGCTGTTTGCGTATGTGAGAAAAGGAAAAACGCCGATAAACTCATAAGACGCCATTATAAATGCAATTGTAACAATCTGTATAACTGTTTTCAGCTTGCCTGACATAGCCGCCGCTATAACGCGTCCCGAGCTTGCGGCAACAACGCGCAGCCCCGTTACGGCAAATTCGCGCGCGATTATAATTATCACGGCAACGGCGCAAATCTGACCAAGCTGCACCATGCCCACAAGCGCCGATATTACAAGCATTTTATCGGCGAGGGGGTCGATAAATTTGCCGAAGTCGGTGATTTGGTTATATTTGCGTGCAATATATCCATCCAGGCTGTCGGTCACCGAAGCAATCAGAAAGACGGCAACTGCTATAAAGCGCGAATATAAAACCGCATCGCTCAGCAGAAAAAACAGAAAAACAGGTATCAGTGCAATTCTTATGAGTGTGATTTTGTTTGCAGTGTTCATATTTCTTCTCCCACCAGGTCATACTCCTGTGCACACAGAATTTTTACGTTTACAAATTCGCCTTCGTTCACTTCGCGTTTTGCGGCAAAATACACAAGCGAATCCACTCCTATGCTGTCGCCGTAACCGCGCCCGACATACAGACAGCTTTCCTCATCAAATCCCTCGCACAGCGCCTCGAGCACACTGCCTATACGTTCGCTGTTTTTTTCGAACGATATTTCCTGCGCAATGGCCATAAGCTTGTCGCGGCGGCGCTGTTTTGTGCGTTTGTCTATCTGGTTCGGAAGTTTTGCGGCAGGGGTGTTTTCTTCTTTTGAATATGTGAAAACACCGACGTGGTCCATACGCGTTTCGCGCACAAAATCGCACAGCTCCTCAAAATCTTCGGCGCTTTCGCCCGGAAATCCCACTATGAGCGATGTGCGTATAACTGCGTCACTTATTTTTTCGCGTATTTTGCATATAAGCGCAAGAAGCGCATCTTTGCTTGTATTCCGTCCCATTCTTTTTAAAACACTGTCGCTTGCATGCTGAATTGGTATGTCGAAATAGTGAAGAATTTTACTGTCGGACGCCATTGTGTCCAAAAGCTCGTCTGTAATTCCTTCGGGATAGCAATAATGCACACGTATCCATTTTATCCCGTCAACTTTGCAAAGTTGTCTGAGCAGCTCGGCAAGCTTGTATGAGCCGTACAAATCAATGCCGTAGCAGGTGGTATCCTGCGCAATCAGTATCAGTTCGCGTGCGCCCGAGCCGGCAAGATGCTCTGCCTCCTGCACAATGTCTTCGATTGTGCGCGAACGGTATCTGCCGCGGAGTGACGGAATGACACAGTAGGTACATTTGTTGTCACAGCCTTCGGCGATTTTCAGATATGCGCTGTGGGGCTGAGTTGTAACTATGCGCGGCATACCGCTGAGAGTAAAGTCCTCACTGTGTCCGTACATGCATACAGCTTCGCCTGAAAATGCTTTGTCTATAACCTCGCATATTTTTGCAAAATCGCCCGTGCCGACTATTGCATCAACCTCGGGCAGCTCACGCTTTATGTCGTCATGATAGCGCTCCGCAAGACAGCCCGTAACAACCAAAAGCGAGCATGCGCCCTCTTCCTTAAAGCGTGCCATATCGAGGATTGTGTTTATCGATTCCTCTTTGGCGTCGCCGATAAAGGCACATGTGTTAACGATTATAACATCTGCCTTTTCGGGTTCATTTACAAATTCGCAGCCTTTCTGTGCAAGAAAGCCGAGCATGTTTTCGGTGTCCACAAGGTTTTTTGCACAGCCGAGCGATGCAACCGCTATTTTAAGATTCAAGCCATTCCTCTCCTTCGGTGTCACATTCTGCGCCCGCCTCACTTTTTACAGTGCTGACGGCATTTTTTATATCGGAAAAATTATATCCCTTCATCGCAAAATGGCGTATGATTTTTTCGGTGTTTTTTCTGTCAAAATTACCTGCAAGCTTTTTTCGTACAAGCCCGACAAGCGAGTCTGCCTCATCGATTTCAAACTCACACAGTACATCTTCGATTACATAAGAGCTTATCCCTTTGTGCAAAAGAGCCTGCTTTATTCGTCTTATACCGTATTTGTTCGCACAAAGACAGTCGGAAATATATGTGCGCGCATACTCTGCGTCGTTGATAAAGCCGTATTCGCATGCCCATTCGGCTGCCTCATGCGCGATATCATAATCAAATCCATACTTTTCGGTCAGTTTGGCGATAAGCTCTTTTTTTGTATACATGCGCCGCGACATGACGGACAGGGCTTTGTCCTTTGCCTTTTTAAACATGCCGCTTTCTCTGAGAGTGCAGTCTGCATCGGACATACCGTCCTCCGCTGAAACGCCGTATTCACTCATGCCGCAGTCACCGAAACTATCAAATTCTTTTTCCAAAGTGCGCTCCCCAATTCATAATTATATTAATCATATAGTATTTATACCCATACTGTGCACTAAAAAACAAAATTTTACCAGAAAAGCATATCTCCGCCGCGCAGTTTATACAGAGCTTCGGCAAAGTAATAGTCGCCGTATATAATCGGCATATGCTTGCCCACATCAATCGGATAGTATCTTTCTGTACCCATAAGCATAACGGGGTCTGTGCTTTCATCAAAATCGGCAAACTTTTCCGTCATCGCTTTAAGGATATTTATGGCAGCGTTCATATATATGCCGCTTTCGTATTCTCCTACATGCTTTGCTATTTCAATAAGTCCGCATGCCGCAACACCGCCGGCGGTTGTGTCATAGAAAACGGGTTCATCGGGGCTTCTGAAGTCGCAGCGTACGAGCCAGTCGTCGCATATGCACGATATAAAGTAGTGCGCAACGCGTTTTGCCGTATCGAGATACTCCTGTTTGCCCGTATGTATGTAGCTGAGAATGAAACCGTACAGCGCCCAGCCTGCGCCTCTTGACCATGAGGACTCGGGAGCGTAGCCCTGACCTGCGATAATATCCTCAACCTCGCCGTTGTTAGGATTGTGTGCGACAATATGGCATACACTGCCGTCCGCGCGGACATGGTCGCGCATTGCCATGTCGGCATGAGCCTCGGCGATAAATCTGTAGCGCGGGTCGCCCGTTTCTTCGCTTGCCCAGTACAGAAGCGGAATGTTCATCATTGTGTCGATAATTGTCCAACCGAGGTTGTCGCCGTTCCATGCGCGTATAAAGCTGCCGCCTATGTTAAAGCGCGCCGCAAGCATGTTTGCGGCATACATGGTGCGTGTGCGTGAGCTGCTGCCCTTGAAAAGGCGGTAATTTACGCCGCTCGAAATATGCCACATAAAGCCGACGTCATGATGAAGTGCGTCAAAGTTTTCAAAAGCCTTGTCGAGCAGCTCTTCGCCATGCTCTGCAACGGCTTTGTATGAGCTGTCCTTTGTTCCGCAGTACATTACCCACATAAGTCCGGGCCAGAAACCGTTTGTCCACCATGCTGCGCCAAACTTTGCGCCGGGTTCGAGCTGGTTGTCATACACACCGTCCTGCGCCGAATACGGCAGTTTGTCTTTTGTGCGCTGTGCAACTTTTTTCATCTTTTTGTCGAGCTTTGCCCATGTTTCATCGACCCATGCGCGGTTTTCTTCATAAATGCTTTTCATAAAATCTCCATTCCGCCGGAGGCTGACATGAAAGAAGTTTTCGTAACGGGTTTTCTTTCACCAAATTTGTCCGGCATATATAATTTTTTTATTGGTTACAGCTTTAAAAGCCCTACTTTAAATCCTCGGCACTGACAAGCACATTTCTCGGCTTGCTGCCATCTGCGCCGCTTACTATGCCGCGTGCCTCCATCTGGTCAACGATACGCCCTGCGCGTGCATAGCCTACGCCCATACGGCGCTGTATCATTGAGGTGGATATCTGCCCAAGGCTTACTGCAAGCTCAATTGCTTTCGGCAGCAGCTCGTCACAGTCTGCATCGTCAGGCTCAACGCCTACGGAGGAATTTATTTTTTCGCTTATATCCTCGTTATATTCCGCCTGCGATGTGTCCTTTATAAATTCCACAATGCGCTCAACCTCTTTGTCGGAGATAAATGCGCCCTGTATACGCGTGGGCTTTGATGCGCCCATTGGCATAAACAGCATGTCGCCCTTACCCAAAAGCTTCTCCGCACCTGCCGAATCAAGTATGGTGCGGCTGTCTATATGGCTCGATACCGCAAATGCGATACGAGAGGGAATGTTTGCTTTGATTACGCCTGTGATTACGTTTACAGACGGACGCTGTGTGGCAATTATAAGGTGCATGCCTGCGGCACGTGCCATCTGTGCCAGACGGCATATTGAATCTTCGATTTCTTTCGGTGCAACCATCATCAAATCCGAAAGCTCATCGATTATTATGACTATCTGCGGAAGCTTTTCCTCACCGTCAAGCTCAAGCACTTCGTTATAGCCGTTTAAATCGCGCACGCCGTTCTCGGCAAAAAGGTTATAGCGGCGGACCATTTCGCTTACTGCCCATGCAAGTGCACCCGACGCTTTTTTCGGGTCGGTCACAACGGGCACAAGCAGGTGCGGTATGCCGTTATACACACCAAGCTCAACTACTTTCGGGTCAACCATTATAAGCTTTACCTCATTCGGGTCCGCTTTATATAAAATACTTGTAATAATCGAGTTTATGCATACGGATTTACCCGAGCCGGTGGCTCCGGCTATAAGCACATGCGGCATTTTTGCGATATCGCCGATAATTGATTTGCCGGTTATGTCCATTCCCAGTGCAACGGAAAGCTTTGATTTTGCGTTTTTAAACTCTTCTGATTCAATTACATCACGCAGCGCAACGCTTGTGACTTCTTTGTTCGGCACTTCTATGCCGATTGCGGCTTTGCCGGGGATAGGAGCCTCTATTCTTACCGCCGATGCGGCAAGATTAAGCGCTATATCGTCGGCAAGATTTGTAATTTTGCTGACCTTTACGCCGACATTCGGCTGCAATTCATAACGCGTAACCGTCGGGCCGCGGCTAACCTGCAAAAGCTTTACTTCTACACCGAAACTTTTCAGCGTGTCAACAAGTTTAAGCGCCGTTTCGCGGAGCTCCTCACGTGAGTCAACACCCTTTTTCGGCTTATTCGGAGCAAGCAAAGTTGTCGGCGGAAACTTATACGGGATAGGAATTGAGCGCATGTTGTCATCAAGCTGTCCGCGCAAATCCGCCTCCTGTTCGGCGCTGAGCCTCTCAACGCGTTTCGGCGCAGGCGCATCATGCGTGTTTTCGTGAATTGTTTCGTACGGTGACGGTTGCTTGGCCATATCTGCGGCGGAAACCGGAATATCATGTGTGCCGGCATCTGATACACCGTGTCCGTCAAGCAGCTCGGCGGCGCTTATAATTTCCTCGGGTTCGGGTTCCGTAATTTTCTGCGCTATGGCGTCATACATCGGAATATCCAACGTATCCTCGCGGCTGTCGGGTTCGGGTATGATGTCGGCCGGCGCCTGCTGTTTTTTTGCGCTCTTCTTTTTATGCTCTATGATTTCGCCCGTATCGGTATCAACATCAAAATCAATCGAATGCTGAACGAGCGGACGCAGTCTGTCGTCGACAGAATCGGCAACACGGCGCACTGCTTTTCCGGCACGTCTGCCTGCATTTTCACCGAGTTCATAGGATTTTTCGGCACGGATTTCGGCAACCTCACGTTTTGCGCCGCGCATAAATCCCGCTATTATACGGATAGGTGATATTTTGATGAGAAACATCACCAGGATAAGAGTGAGCGTTATAAATATTATGGCACAAATCCAGCTGCCCACGGTTGAAATAATGGGATTTGCTATCATAGCGCCGAGTATGCCTCCGCCGATACCTGCACGGTTTGCAAGTTCAAACGCTTCAAACAGGCTGCTGTTTGTGCCGTTTGTGCCGAAGGTCTGCCAGAGTATGCTTATGCACAGCATTATGACTATCGAAAGTGAAAGTTTTATGTACATTCTGTTATAGTCGCGGCGTATCATAAGGTATACGGCGCAGCCGATGATAAAAACGGGGATAAGCATGGCAGAAAGCCCGAAAAGCCCGACAAACAGATACTTTACCGCCTCGCCGACATAGCCGCCGTACGGGGTATAGAGGCATACGGCAAACAAAAGCCCAAAGGCAACAAAAATAATTCCCGACAACTCAAAAAAGCGCGATTCACCCGAGCTTTGCGTATCGGAGTTGCTGCGTGTGGTTTTTGTATTGCTTTTTGCGCCCGCTCTGCTCTTTGCAGTTGTTTTTTTTGCCGCACCCGCACGTCTCGGCGGATTTGCCGCTGCTTTCCTTGGCATTTTTTCCACTCCTCATTTGTTAAAACATCAAAAATACTAAAACACTGAAATACTAAAACGTTAAAATACACTAATCGCTTATCTCTGTATCGGTTCTGTAATCCGAGCTGTTTTCAAGCTTCACAAACCATGACGGAAGTTTTTCTCCGGCGCTTCCGTTGTCTTTGTATGCAATAAACATCTCACTTATTCCGCTGCGCCGCTCTTGCTCAGAAAGTAACGAAAAAATGTTGGCATCATAGGTGGAATTTACGGAGAAAACGTTGTCAGAAACCTCATAGCGCCTGAGTATCTGGCGGTAGTTTTTCAGGTAACCGTTCTCAAACTCTATCGTCACGGCATGCTGACCTTTGTAGCCGGCGCCAAAAATTATGGGAACACCGTTGCACATATAATCAAAATCCGCCGTAATGCGGTTTTGTTCTTCAGAAAGATTGCTCAGATAGAGCCTTGTGCTGTCACTGTTGATAATCGAGCCGGCAACTGCTTCAAGCGCTTCTCTGCTGCCGGAGAGAACATCTGCCGAAGAGGCAGATGAAGGCGCAGATGACGTAACGGCCAGTCCTTTTCCGCCTGCCGCAGTTGTGTAACTCAAAACACCGTCGGGGGAGATTTTCAGCGTTGCCTGACCATGCACGAAAACAGCGCTTCCGTCGGCAATGACGGATTTGCGCACAGTTTTCGGATTTATGGAGAACGCTTTGAAAATTCTGTCGAGCATATGAGCGCTTATGCTTGCGTCATTACTGCGCATGACGGGGTTTACGGACAATATTGTTTTATACTGCGATTTTTCGTCATCAAGTATGAGGTAAGGCGCAAAAACGACCTCTCCTGCCATTCCTGCCGAAACATCTGCGCCTATAGAATATGAAAAGCGCTTGTTTGCACTCGCCTCATCGACAAACATCGCAATATTTGCGGTGAGTGTATTTTTATCAAGTCCCGTTGATATTTTATAGAAACCTCCGCTTGCTTCGTCAATCAGATATACCGATACATCGCTCACAAGGCTGTCGTCCGAGGTTATAATAAAGCGTCGCAGTGACGATGCATATTCGGTAACGGGAGATGATGCCGTCCCCATAAGCTGTAAAAAAGAGGCGGATTTGTATGTGACGCCGTAGTCCACATATATTCCGCGTGTAAAAAGCGCCTTGCGCCACATGCTTTCATCAACGCGTGTTATGCCTTTTGCGTCACGTGCCAGGGCATATGATATTGTGTTTGTGGCATATTCGTTTATATATGAATAATTATCGGACGACTCATTCAGTACCGCCATTGCGTGGTCAAAATCCTTTACCGTATATACGGCCAAATGAAGAGGCGACAGAATTTTCGCGCTTGTATGCTTTTCAGGCTCTGTATCCGCACCGAAAAAAGAGGCTATTTTATCAAATGCGGACACACGCAAGCCTACAAAAAAATTATAGCCCTCCGGCCATAATTTTTCATTAAACCATATTTGACTTGTAAAAAGCAGGCTGCTTATGACCAAAGCAATCAATATAATATTTTTAAAAAGTTCTTTTCTGCGCTCTTTTTTCATTATAAACACAACCTTAAAAAATACAACAACCGATAACGGTATTTACGACATATAAAGCCGTTTTTCGAAATTTTGTTACAGAAACAAATATCGCAAATTTATAAATTTGCGATATTTGATGAATTATTTACACTGATTTTGCACTGCTTTTTTTTCAGTATTCATATACCGGAAAAAACGCAATCAGAAGCTGAACATATCTCCGACCGATAAGCCGTTAATTCTGTCAAGCTGTGTTTTTGAAATACGCGTGATATCAATATCGATAATCTGGCGTTCATCGTAGTTTTCCGCATATACTCTGAGCTTGTTTCCGCCCTCAAGAAGCTCTATCGACACAACGTATACTCCGCTTGAACCGATTGTACCCGAAAGAAGATATCCGCCCTGATATACCTTATAAAAGTTTGAGTCATATCTGCTCTTTCTGTAGATTGTTACCGCAACGCCGCTCTGTCCGGCAGTCGTAACGGTATATGTACGCTCAGACGTTGTCGCATAATGCGACGCAGGTCTTTTTATGTATATAAGCGAATTTGAGTTTCCGTAGTCCCACTGTGAAAGTGAATACGGTGCAGCAAAGGCACATACCGAGCCGAGCACCGAAAGCGCACAGACAATGCATATGACTGCCATAAATTTTTTTCTCATATTAATGCAACCTCCTTTGAAAACATAAAAACCGAAATGTGTAAAATAAATGTCCGTTAAAACTGCAAACATATCAAATACAATTTTACAGTTACATTATACTATTTTAATATTACATTATTGTTACAGCAGCATTAATTGAAAATAACATTTTGACAGATGTCAGTATGCTGCTGCATAAAAAGGCTATTCGCCGCCTGGTGACGCGTTTTTGTCCGTCACAGTGACGGCAACGCTGTAACCTGCCGCAGCATGTACGCCGTCCGGCAGATTCAGTTTCAGAGGGAGGGTGTGTGTTCCGTCCGAAAGCGAGGAAACATCAACTGACGCGGACACCGAGGCGTCAGTCAACACGCTCTGCGCCCCTGTAAGCGTCACATATAACGGCAGACCTGCGACAGAATATGTTTTGCTGTCTGCACCGTTTTCAAAAGTTACGGTTTCGACTGATACGGTTTTTGACGAGCTTGGCTCAACGGTTATGTCAACTTCGGCATCGGTTACGGAAAAAATATTCACAAGTCCGTCCGGTATGACGAGTTTTGTATATACTTTGCCGCTCTGCGTAAGATTTGATATATCTATGGGAGCGGTATAGATTTTCTGAATATTTTCAACAGCCGCGTCTTTGCTGCCGAGGCGTATCTGCGCGGGGAGCGCCTCTGCTGCGGATATAGTATAGCCCTCGGGAATTGTGCCCGAATAACGCGGCTCTATCGGAATTTCCTTTGTTGCATATACCGACGGCATAACAGATACCGAGTCCGTGTCGGCGCTTATGTTAACATTGTCGGTTATGTCATTTCCATCCTTTGACAGAAGCTTATATTTGCGTACGGTGTTTTCGCCGTCGGTCACATCGGACACATCAAGCGACACCACTGCTCCGGCAACACTGTTTATGACCGATTCGGGTCCGCTCAGCGATATTTCCTGCGGCGACACGCTTGCCTGTACGGAGGTTTCGGGATTTTTCGGATTGCCCGTATATTTTATTTCAACGGGAACGCTGATTTTTTTCAGATTTTCAACCGTGATTTTAAGCGTATATGGCTTTTTGTCAATTATTGACACATCATTTATCGGAAGCTGGACGTTTATTGCCGCTTCATATTCGCCCGGGCGCATTTCCGGTATGGTTGCATATGCCGAGATGTTTTCCGAGTCAAGCTTTCCCAGAGAGAGCCGACGACCCTTTATGCTTACATCGACCGAAGGAGAGGCGTTGCCTTTGAGCACGACGAGATTTGCCGCCTCAAGCTCGGATATGTTGGTATATGAAATACCGATGCCGGATACTGTTTTTGTGCTTTCGGGGTTTTGGTTATACACCACAAAAACCCACAGCAGAATTGCTATAAGCACCGAATATATCTTAAAAGCGGTATCGCCCAGAAATGCCTTTTTCATTTTGCCGCCCCCTTCCAGAAAACGAACTTGTTTTTGTCGATAATTTTGGAGTCGGAATGCAGTGTTTTTATGAGCGCCTTTTTCAGTGAGTCAACGGTCAGATTTCGCGTGAGACCGCCGTTTAATGCAATCGATATTTTGCCCGTTTCCTCACTCACGACAATTACAACCGCATCGGAGTTTTCCGAAAGACCTATCGCAGCACGGTGTCTTGTGCCGAGCTCCTTTGACAAATCATTGTTATGCGTAAGAGGCAGAAAGCATGCCGCCGCAAGAATTTTATTTGAGCCTATGATAACGGCGCCGTCGTGCAGAGGTGTGTTCGGGACAAATATGTTGACAAGCAGCTCGGCGCTGATTGCAGAATTCAGCGTTGTGCCTGTTTTGATTATGTCGCCGAGCTTGGTTATACGTTCCATGCATATGAGTGCGCCGACCTTGTTTTTTGAGAGATTGTCAACTGCGCGCGCAATTTCGTCTATGCTTGCGTCGAGAGTTTCCTCGCGGTTGTTCAGGCTGAACATTTTACCTGCCGCACCGCGTCCCATACGCTCAAGACCGCGCCGAAGCTCCGGTTGGAAAATTATAAGCAAAGCAAAAAAGCCGAGCTGCATCGTGTTTGCAAGTATGTACTGCATCGTGTTAAAACCGAGCCATGAACTGAGCTGAAGGAGCACGACAAGGATAAGTATGCCCTTGACAAGCTGTTCGGCGCGTGTTTCGCGGACAAGCCTTATTCCCTGATACACAATAAACGCAACTATTGCAATATCAATTATATCGGCAAAGCGGACCGTTGACATAAAACGCCAGAAATTTTGTGTAAAATCCGCCAGAATTTCTTCAAACATATAAACGTGCCTCCTCCGACTGAAAATCATTAAACATCATTATAAACATTATACATCGAAATCAATATTATTACCAGTCTTTTTTTATATTTCGGCAAAAAAATTTTTGGAAAAAACTGCACTTTTTATGTGTGCGGACAGCCGCGGCATATTGACATAAGAGCTTTGTTGTGATAATATAATTACAGCGGAAACGTTTTTTCGGTTTTGCGGAAAAAGAACTGTTAAGGGGGCTTTTTAACAAAATGAAAGGGTTTTTTCATAAAGTATCGCTGATTGTTCTGATATCGGTGATTTTTTCATGCACGGGAAGCGTTTTTGCGGCTCTGCCCGAGGATATGGGAACCGATTACGGAGCATGGGAAAGGGAGGCTCCCGCCTCTGCGGCAATGCCCACACCCGAACCTACGCCCACACCCGAGCCGGTTTATGAGGGAGGGAACGTGAGATACCGCGAGGTGGAAATCGGACGCGCATCGACAACGTACGGCACATATGCCTCACAGGCGAACAGAAACACCAACATGCAGCTTGCAACGCAGGCGATAGACTACAGTGTTATTAATAACGGCGATGTATTTTCGTTCAATTCGACCGTGGGACCGAGAACGGCGGCACGCGGCTATAAAGAAGCAACGGTTTTTGTCGGGAAAGAGAAGGTTCCGGGGCTTGGCGGCGGTATATGCCAGATATCGTCCACGCTCTATATGGCGGTAAAAAGTGCACGGTTGCAGGTTGTTGAGAGACATCAGCACAGTCTTGCGGTTACATATTGCTCGGAGGACGATGAGGCGACGGTATCATGGGGATATCTCGACTTTAAATTCAGAAATAACTCGGGCGACCCGATAAGAATAGAGGCGTCGTGTAAGGGCGGAGTTGCGCGCGTTATAATTTATCAGCGCGTGCCCGTGTATGACTGATAAATACAATAAGGCTGAAAAACAAAAATAATATCCGGGGCACAGGCAAGGTGAAATCATTTTGCTTGTGCCCTTTTTACATGTCATATTTGATTATTCTGCCGAATACACATTAGTAAACGAAAAAGATGTTTATTAAGTGTGAGAGGGGAATAGTTTATTATGCAGAATTACAAGGATAACAACATCGTGACGGTTGCGGGCGTGCTGGCGGATATGCCGGTGTTCAGCCATGAGGTATATAAGGAGAAGTTTTACATTTTCACACTCAGGGTAAAGAGGCTGAGCGATGTTGATGATTACATAAAGGTTATAATTTCGGAAAGGCTGTTCGGCAGCGATTTTGATGTGCGCGAGGGCGACAGTGTCGTGATAAACGGGCAGTTCCGCTCATATAACAACTACAGCGGCGAGGGGAGCCGCCTTGTGCTTACCGTGTTTGCAAAGGAGGCGCATATGGCGGGCGAAGATGAAGAAATTGAAAATCCGAACCGCATTTTTCTCGACGGATTTGTATGCAAACAGCCCGTATACCGCGTGACGCCGTTCGGCAGAGAGATTGCCGACGTGCTTCTGGCTGTAAACCGCTCATATAACAAGTCGGATTACATACCTGCCATAGCATGGGGCAGAAACGCAAAATTCTGCCGTGACATAGAGGTCGGAGCGAGGGTGCGCGTATGGGGACGCATACAGTCGCGCGAGTACCAGAAAAGGCTTGATGATGATAATGTTGTCACAAAGACCGCGTATGAAATATCGGTCGGAAAGATGGAGCTTGTGCTGGAGGAGGAATAATAAAAAAACGGTGTGTGAAAATTAAAAATCGTATTTGACAAAAAGCATGCCCGATGATAAAATAATACTATATAATCGGAGGTATGCGTAAATATGAAAATAAAAGAATCTGCCGAGAATTATCTCGAGGCAATATTAATGCTTAAAAATAAAAAGGGCTATGTGAGAAGCGTAGATGTTGCAAATATGCTGAACTTCACGAAGCCGAGCGTTTCGGTTGCGATGAAGTCGTTTCGCGAGGAAGGATATATAACCGTTGATGAAAACGGCGGAATTTCGCTGACTGAAAAGGGGAGCAAAATTGCCGATGAAATGTATGAGCGCCACCGCGTAATCGCAAAGGCGCTTATGGCGCTCGGTGTTAATGAGGAAACGGCGTATGAGGACAGCTGTAAGATAGAGCACGACATGAGTGCGGAAACGTTTGAGAAGATAAAGAAACACATGATGAAAAATGGTGTGCTTTGAGAGTGTGCGCCTGTTTTCTGAAAAAAGACAGAGAAACTCTTCAAAAGGACAAAATAAAAACGGCTTGATGCTGCATTTTGCACAAATCAAGCCGTTTATTTTTATTTTTTTGCTCATTCTAATTTCCGACAATCGGTTTAAAGAGACTGTCGTTTTCGCCGGAGGAGGACGGGCTTTTGCGGTAGTCGGCAGGTGTTATGCCGGTATGCTTGGAAAAGGTTTTTATAAAGTGCGAATGATCAAAAAAGCCGGTCATATTTGCAACCTCGGCAACAGAAAACCCTTTGCGCAAAAAGTATTTCGACGCGGATATACGGTAGCTGCTTATATATTCGAGAGGCGAACAGTTCAGATTTTTTCGGAAAATTCTGTTATAGGTCGAATATGACATTGCTGCCTCTCTGGCAAGGTCTTCAACGGATATTTTTTCGTTATAGTGCTGATGGATATAGTGCAGACTCTTTGCAAATGCGTTTGAGTTTGCGGAACGGTGCTCCGACGGGTTGTATTTGCCGTATGCAATGTAGAGCCGGCACAAAAAAGAAACTATGGTAAACGAATTTGCAGCAAGCATAAGCTGGTGGCATGCGCTCATCTGGTCGTTCAGATTTTTTGAAGGCTGAACATTATATATATGAAGCAAATCTGAAAGAGTCTGAAAATCGGGTCTGTGGAGCCTGAACATGAGTGAGTGTTCACCGGTGCTGGTTATTATCGGGATAGGACTGAACAGATAGTGAAAGCACGGCAGCGTATTGCAGTCTGCCATATAATGCTGCATCCATATATCGCTAAGCATGATGTTGTGTACGTTAAGATTGCCGGAGGAGATATACTGGTGCGATGTAAATGGCGGTATTATGTAAACGTCGCCTTCGCTGCATGCATACTCGCGGCTGTCCACATAGTGAACTCCTGTTCCGTGCGTAACGATATTGATTTCCCAGTACTCGTGCATATGCCTTTCCGAGGTATAATTAATGTGCTCACAATACTGTACATAGGAAATTTTACCTTTGTTTTTCTGTTTATCAAGATTATGCCAGTCAAGCCAAAGTTTATCCATGGTATACCTTTCCGGTAAATAAAATTTTGTGCAAAAATCACAAAATGGTTAAAAAATACACAAAATTGACAAAATTTTACCTTGATTTTTATTGTACTTATTATATAATATTATTATGTGAAATTCAAGTATTTTTTTGAAAAATGCTTACATATCGGGAGGTTGGTTTACATGAAGAGATTTACACAAAGATTTACTGCATTCGCTCTTTGCGTACTCATGGCGCTGCCTTTTGCGGCAAACATCAGTTTTGCGTCAGATGTGCCGAAGGCGGGTGTAAATGAGGTGATTGAGGCAGAAAACGGACTGCTTGCCGGCGGCGCTGTCAAAATAAGCGACAGTATGGCATCGGGCGGAGCTGCGGTTAAGTTTACTGCGCTCAGCGGCGAGCCGGGAAACTGGGGCAATGCGCAGGAGTCATGGAATCCGGAGCTGTCGTTTAACTTTTACAGCGAAACGGGCGGTTCTTATGATCTTATGATAAAATGCATGGCGCCGAACGGCGGAAGCGATTCATTTTTCTATAAAATTGGTTCGGGCGCATGGACAATGGCAGAGCCGGCAAATACATCAAGCTATGAATGGATGAAACTGAAAACTGTTTCGCTTTCGGCAGGCGATAATATTATATCCTTCCACCGCCGTGAGGCAGGGTTCAGCATTGATGCGGTAAAAATGACAAATGAAGTCAGCTTTGATGACATTACGCCTCTGGCATGGGCGGAGCCTGCGTATAAATCGGGTAATGTATACTATCCGAGACTTCTCGATTCAAGCTCGATAGGCTCTGTTGCAAAATTTGAGCCGAACGACAGGGTTGCTTTTATCGGCGACAGTATAACGCATGGCGGATACCATCATTCGCTTATTTTCAATTATTACTCCACAAGATATCCCGATGCAAAGTTTTCCTATGTGAATAAAGGTATAGGCGGAGATGTTGTAAATGAGATTATATCGCGTTTAAATCATGACGTGTTTGACGCAGAGGAGAAACCGTTTAACAAAGCGGTTGTCATGATAGGAACGAACGACATGTCGCGAGGTTCGTATTTTGAGGGAAAAGAGCTTGAGGAGGGAGCGGAAAGCTCGCGTAAAGCGCTTCTGGACAAGTACGAAACCGCACTTACAAATCTTGCGCAGCAGCTTAAGTCGAAAGGGCTTGAGCAGGTTGTATTTTTGTCGTCGCCGCTGTTTGACCAGTGGCTGCCGGACGCGCTCACAAACAAGCCGACATCGGTTGACTTTAACAACGTAATACGAAAAGCAGGATCAATCGCTTATGATGTGTCGCAGAGCGCGGGATTTGAATTTGTGGATATAAATACTCCACAGACAATTGTACAGTATTATAATATGGAGAAACAGGGCGAAGGGTTCACCTTTGTTCCCGACCGTGTGCACCCGAATGAGGTTGGTCATTACATAATGACTTATGCATTTCTGAGAGCACAGGGCGAAAGCGGCGAGGTTGCAAGCGTTGACATTGACGTTGCGGCTCAGGCGGCAAATGCGTCAAATGCGGCTGTATCGGAGCTTTCCGCAAGCAGCAATGCGGTTGCGTACAAATATAAGGCAAATGCACTGCCGCTGGGCGCCGACAGTACCTACAGAGCAGTTGAGAAGCTTTTGCCGATAACAGATGAGCTTAACCGCGAAACGATAAAAGTAAGCGGTTTAAATGACGGCGTATATGATATAAAGATGGACGGTACGGTTGTTATGCAGGCAACTGCCGCACAGCTTGCCGAGGGCGTGAATATAGCTGATAAAAAGAACAATCCGGCGCAGCAGCAGTCACTAAAGCTTCTTGCAATCACAAAACAGCGCCGTGCTCTTGAGGCGGGGCTGAGAGATTTTGTAGGAAGAGAAATAGATTACATATCAAAGTATAAGCTTAACCCGACAAGCAAAGATACGCTTATAAGCTCGGCGCAATCGTGGATTGCGGCAAATCCGTCGAGCACAAGCGATATAGCGCTTCTTAACACGTATATTTCGGATAAAAATTCGGAACAAACTATTCTTGCAAACCTTGAAAAATATGAGCAGGCAGTTTATGACAGAAACAAAACCTCACAGCGCCTTGTCGTTATCGAGCCTTCGACTGCAACAGAGGCCTTGCAGGCAAAATCGGTTTATTTTGACTATGAGCTGCCGGAAAATACGCTCATGATAAAACCGCGCAGTGCGGCAAGAAATGTATCTCTTGAAAGAATTACATTCTCCGATGCAAACGGAGAAATCGCTACAATGCCATCGGCAGGAACAAAAATAACTGCGGCAGCAACGCTTAAAAACAACACCGACAGAGATATTGACGCGGTTTTGTGGGTCGGCACATATAACGGAAATAAGCTTGTGAGCGTTTCGACACAGAAAGCAAGCATCGGAGCAGGCGCAAGCGTGCCTGTGAGCACGGAGGTTACGGTCGGCAGCGGCGCAGACAGCATAAATGCGGGCGTATGGGAGGATTTTGCATCGATGAAACCGTATGTGCCGTCGGCAGTTTTCCCGTCTGCGGAAAGCGGAATTAAAGCGGTATATGTAAACGGAGTTAAATTCAATGCATTTGATGAGACGAAAACGGAGTATGTATGCTATATAAATAAGCTTGACACAAGAATTCCGCATGTAAATGTTACAGGCAAAAATACAAATGCCAATATAAGCGTTACACAGGCGCCGGCAATTGGCGGAAGCGCTGTTATAACAACGCCTTCGGCTGAATACAGAATAAGATTTGAAAATGAGCCGCTTCCCGTTTTAAGCTCGATTGCGGTTGACGGCACGGCTGTGGAAAACTTCTCTCCCACAAGGTACTCATATGTTGTATCGCTTGAGGGAGAAGGAGCGTCGACTATATCGGCAACAGCGCCCGAGGGCATTGATGTAGAAATAACACAGCCGACGGAAACAAACAAAACGGCAACAATTGTTACAACATCGCCTTTCGGCTATAAAAGAACATATACGGTAAATATATCCAAAATAGCTATCGGTACGCCGGGCACACTTTCAAACATCAAATGGAAGGGGTCTGGCGCAGGCACAAAAGTAAAAACTGTACCGAGTCTTGGCGCACCAAAGCCGGCAAATTACTATGACGATACAAAAACTGCGCAGGAAATGCTTGCGGCAGCGGCGGCAGATAATGTATTTCTTGACGGTAACAGCTATGAATTCTATTCAAACCGTCCGCTTAACAATATGTGGACAACAAATGTAAACAATTACTTTGGCTATAATACGCAGTTTATGTATGCCGAAAAAGACGGTTCAATCCTCATGGATAAGCTTGTTACGAGATTTGTTAAGCCCGACAGGGATTGTCCGGCAGGATATACGGGCGATTTGTCAAAGATTTTTGAATTTGATATAGACAAAGGCGCAACGGTATACATTACAACATCGGGCGAGGGTTCATACATAAAGACGCGCAGCGACTGGACACATGAGTACAATGTGGCAAAATATGCTCTTTCGAGTCCGTCGTATGAAGATAAAGCATATGATGACAACGGTAAAACATATTATGCAAGAATACCCACAGGATCAACGGTGACGGCTGAGGTTGCACGGGGTCATGTATACTACAAGCACTACGAAGCCGGTTCGCATGTGGAAATTCCTTCATATAACGACGCTACGGCAGATTCATACAGAAACAGCGCAATATTTATTGTATGGGACGAATGTAACAGAGAGTCCGAAATATACAATATCTATGCAGACGGAACCGCTATTGAGAATTTTGATAAAAATACGCTCAGCTATACGCTCAGAGTTGCAGACGGCAGCGCTGTCCCGACAATCAGCGTGAGCGCAACTGCCGGCGCCGAGGCGGAAATTACGCAGGCAGCGTCGCTTTCCGACAGCGCAACAGTTACGGCATGCGGCAAAACCTATACAATAAGCTTTGTAACGGTAAGCAAAGAGCCGGGCACAATATCAAACGTAAAATATAAAGGCAAAGCAACAACCGCCGTATACGGTGTACCGAGCATCGGCATTGACCCGCCCGATTTGTACACGGGAAAAACCAATGATGAGCGTGTTGCGGCAGTTAAGGCGCTTGCAGGCTCACAGTATGATACAAACGCATATGCGGTGGGTTCAAACCGCGGACTGTCGGGCTGCTTTGGTAATGCATTTAACGGATATTACGGTTACAACGGACGCTTTACATATGCACATACCGCAAATATCGGAAAAACACTCTACGGCGCAAATGTAACGCGTTTGTATAAGAACGATAATGACGCGCCTACAGCGGCGACGGCAGAAAAGATTTATGAATTTACGGTTGATAAGCCGGCGACGATATATATTTCAACATCGTCATCAAGAAATGCGCAGAATACAGTGGAGGCACGCAGCGCATACATTGAAGGGCTTAACAAGGGCTGGAAGTATGAATATAATGTAAGCAAATACTTCATGAATGTTTGGAACTGCGAATATGCTACGGCATCAAACGGCGATAAGGCTGCGGTTCCGAACGGTAGAACGGCAGGCGATTGGCTTTCGTCGGGAAGTGTGTATTATAAGCATTTCAATGCAGGCGAGAATGTAGAAATTCCTGCATTCAGCGAAACCGACTCGGATATAAGAATGAGCGTATTTGCAGTATGGGACAACTGCAATGATGAGGCGAAGATATTCGGTATTACGGCTGACGGAAAAGAAATCGCAGGCTTTGATGAAAACACACTGATGTATACGGTAAACATTGAAGAGGGCGCGTCTGTGCCTGTTATAGACGCGGTTGCAACAGCGGGGGCAAATGCGTCGGTTGTTCAGGCGGCGTCGCTTTCCGACAGCGCAACAGTTACGGCATGCGGCAAAACCTATACAATAAAATTCAATGTAATTGCGCCGAATATGGAGCTTTCGTCGCTGACGGTTGACGGTGAGCTTATCGACGGTTTTGAAGCGTCGAAGAAGGATTACATATATACGGTTGAGCGCGGCGTGATGACTATGCCGAAGATTAATGCGGTTCCGTCGCTCAGCACAAGAACGGCAGAGGTTACATATCCTGTAAAAATGCCCGGAACGGCAAAAATTACGGTAAAATCCGACTCGGGCGCAAGCAAAGTATATACAGTAAATATAGTAAAAACAGGTACGCCGGGCGCTGTGTCTAATATATATGCAGGAGGCGCGGCAACAACGGCGGTTACGGCAGTTCCGTCACTTGGAATTGACCCTGTTGATATGTATAATGCGTTTGAAACGGACGAAGAGAGAATTGCGGCGATTAAGGCGCATGATTCGTCAGTCAACCCGTATTACTATACAGACGCAAGATATGCACAGTATACAGACCGCTGGCCGGGGACGGCATGGGACAACAAAAACTCGGATAATGTATATGGCGGCAATGTTGAGTTCACATATATGAACCACAAAGACTCGATATTTATATCGCCCGATGTTACGAGATTGTATAAATCGACCTCTGATCCTTCCGGAACGGAGGATAAGGCGGCAAAATCGTATGAGTTTAATATAAGCAAGGACGCAACTGTCTATATTACGACAGGCGCCGCAAGCGACTTTATAGCTTCGCAGGGCTGGACATATGCAAATGACAGCAAATACAGAGTATACTATCCGTCATTTAAAACGGCAAGCGACGGAACGTACAGATATACAATACCGACAGGCGGAGTAACTGCACTGGGAAATGCAAACGGAAATGTGTACTATAAGCATTTTACAAAGAACGAAAGAGTATCCGTTCCCGCATTTGCAATCAATGAAAGCTACAGAAAGACGAACGTGTTTATTGTATGGGACGATTGCAATGACGAAAGAAATATATACGGCATGTATTACACAGACGGCGAAACGGTAAACAAAATCAATTTCGATAAAGATACAAAGACCTATAACATAACGCTTCCCATAGGAACAACAAAGGTTCCTGCTGTGGAAATGTCCGCGACAAAACCTGTCGGCGCACAGGTGAACGCACCGTCCGAGTTTACAAACGGCAAAGCGGTTGTGACTGTAAGAGCTGAGGCTGAAAAAGGGATTGTGTCAACATACACAATAAACTTTTTTGTCGATGTAGCGGCAGCGGACGATACAAGACTGAAAAGTGTGAGCGAAAACGGCACGGCAGTTGAAGATTTTGATATGTATATGAGGGAATATTATAAAGAACTTGCCTATGGCACAGAGTATCCGACTCTTGCTGCTGAAGCAAACAGCGCATTATCGTCGGTATCTGTCGTAAATCCCTCAGACGAGAACAACGGTGTCGGAACAATAACCGTAACAGCACAGGGCGGAGCGTCTGCTGTTTATACATTTACATACAAAAAGCTCGATTATGTGCCTGCAAGCGCAAGCATAATGCCGATAAAGAACGGATTTAAAAGCATAGTTACAATAGTGCATGATGACGGCGACATATCGGTAACAATGCCGTATCTGTCGAAGGAAATGGAAAGAAATAACCTGAAAACCACTGTCGCGCTGATTGGTTCAAACGTTTTGAATAATGACGGCAGTATAAAAACCTCCGCGGCGGCAAGCTGGCAGAAATATTTTGATACGGGAAGATTTAACCTTGCAAACCATAGCTGGCACCATACATACTGGGGACAGAGTGACGAAGCTGAAACGGGAACGACAAGCGACGGAAAATCGTTTGACCTGCCCAAAAACTTCATGACTCAGGAAATTACAGTCTCGGGCGAAAAGCTGCGTGAGGCATTCCCGAACGAACGCGTGCTTGCATTTGTAAAGCCCGGATTTACTTTCCCGACAGGCAAGCCTCAGGTGAGCGAATATGCAACGGAGAAGATGAAGGAAAGCTACATCTGTATGAGAAATACGGGAGGAGTTTCTCCGAACACAATTCCTCCGGCAAACTGGTTCAATATGGCAAGCCTTATGGTAAATACAAACGACGATTATACGGACAAAAATAACCATACGGCAGCATATTGGATAGATGAAGTTGACAGGACGATTGCAAATAACGGCTGGCTGGTATTTCTGTTCCACAACATACGTCCGGACGGACAGGAGGGCGGTCTGACGGTTGCACAGAGCAGAGCGACAATGCTGTTTGAGGCGCTCGGCGACAGAGCCGCAAACGGCGACGTATGGTGCGCATACCTTGATGAGGCGGCAATGTATGTCAAAGAGGCACAGACAGCAAAAGCTGTTGCAAAGGACTATACCAACAGTGAAGGCAAAATAACAATATCGGTAACCGACGGCGTAAGCATGCTTGACGGTAATGGCAAAGAAATCTATAATTACCCCGTAACAGTAAAGGTGCAGGTACCTGACGGCTGGACATATGCAAAAACTGTTCAGGACGGCAGAGTTGAAGTCACAAAGACATTTGCTGAGAACGGAAAAACATATGCATATGCAAATGTTGTGCCCGATATCGCCGAGGCAGCACTTACACAGGCGGACAGCGCTGTATATGTTGAGTCGATAAGTGTTGACGGTATAGCAATAGACGGTTTTGACAGTGCAAAGTATGACTACGAAATAACACTTCCGGCAGGTACGACAGAAGCGCCTATTGTAACGGCACAGTATGCCGGCGGAGAGTGCAGCATAACGCAGGCAGCGCTTGATGAGGACGGTTTCGGCAGCGCGAAGGTTTCGATTGAGGCTGACGGACAGAACTTTGTTTACACAGTCCGCTTTAAGACCGATAAAACGGGTACAGGGCCCGTCGTACTTCTAAAGTTTGACGATATGCGCGAGGGCGCACAGGTAAGAGGCGCGATTAAAAGAGCTGCCGCATACGTAAACTCAAAAGGCGGTCATGCAAACATAGGTGTGATAGCGGTATCGCTTGAAGATGACGGCACAAAAGACAGCTATTACAGCGATATAAAGCAGCTTATCGCAGACGGCAATGAGATATGGAACCACGGCTACTATCATAACGCTTCCGCAGCCGCAGCGGCGGGCTATTCTGCCGAATTTTACGGCGGCACATACGATGAGCAGAAGGCGCAGCTTGATAATGCAAATAAACTTTTGCTGGAAAAATGCGGCTATACAGTGACGGCGTTCGGCGCACCGGGCAATCGGACCGACGATACAACAAAACAAGCGCTTGCGGCTACACCGCAGATAAAGGCGACATATTTCGGACCGGGCGGTGTTGACGGTGTTACGGATTTGAGCAATTCGATAGAATTTGAACAGTCGGGAACGGTTGACGGTACATGGAAAACATGGCTTGTATATAAGAGCTTTGTTGCGGCATACGAAGAGGCAGCGGCAAAAAATCCCGATTATATCGTAATGCAGTCACATCCGCTGATGTGGGGCTCGGACGAAAATTCAATCCACTTTAAGATATTTAAAGACCAGATTGATTATATGCTTTCGCGCGGAGCAAGATTTATGACAGCAAACGAATATCTTGAAACGATTAAATAGGCATAATATCCGAATGGACTAAAAAAGACACCGTATAAAATACGGTGTCTTTTTTGTGCGGAAAATTTTGTGCACAGAATATTTATATAAAGAAAAAATGCACGGCTTTAATTTTATTTTAATAAAGGGCGCTTATAATTGTAACAACGGACACAGTTACGGGCGCTTTTTTGCGCCGAATATAATTCGGGAGGCATGAAAATGGGTATTCTGTTAAAAAGAAAAAATAACGGCGGCGATGTTTCCGAAGCCATCAATGCCGAAAAAGCCGCGGAGGGCAAAAAGAAAAAGCTGAGAATTGATTTCAGCGATAAAAAGACGAAAAAAATTATCAAACGAATAATTATCATTGTTGCCGCAGCGGCAGTTTTGGCAGGGGCATATGCGGCGTATATGAAATTTTCGGGAAAAAGTGAGGGCGAAAGCGAAACCATAAAAACCTCACAGGCGTCTGTCGGCGACATTGAAGTTACAATAACGGGCAGCGGCGTTATAGAGGCAATGGATACATACGAAATTGTGCCGATGGTGCGAGGAAACATACTCACAGCGCCGTTTGATGAAGGCGAGATTGTGCAGGAGGGCGCTGTGCTTTATACGTTTGACAGCGAAGAGGCACAAAACGGTATAAAAAAGGCACAGAACTCAATGACGCGTGCGCAGATTTCGGCAAGAAAAAATCAGGAGTCGCTTGACGACTGGGTACTTGAGGCGCCTGTGAGCGGACACATAAGTGCGCTTGATGTAAAAGTCGGCGACAGCGTGAATGCAAATCAGAAAATATGTACAATTACGAATGATGATATAATGAAGGCTGAAATTCCGTTTGCCGCGTCAAGCATGGGCAGCATATATGTGGGTGCGCAGGCACAGCTTACGAGCGCGGACTATATGACGGGCGGAATTTACGGAAGTGTGAGTGATATTGATTATACACCCGTGCGTTCAAGTGACGGCGGCATTACATATAATGTTGAAATCACTTTTACAAACCCGGGAGCAATTACGGCAGGCATGAGGCTTACGGCGACAGTAAACGGACAGCTCTGTGCAGCGGGCGGTACGACAAGCGTGTCGGAGAATAAAGAAGTTACGATGAAAGCGGGCGGAACCGTTACGGCGGTATATTATAAGAACGGCGACAGCATAAGCGAGGGCGGCAAAATCATCGAAATTACGAATAGCGACACGCTTGACAGCATAACGAAGAGTAACAGCGAATATGAGGATTTGGTTTTGTCGCTCAATTCGGCATATGACACGCTGGACGATTACACAATCACATCACCGATTACGGGCACGGTAATTCAGAAGAATTACAAGGCGGGAGAAACTGTCGGACAGAGCAATACGTCAACCACGCTTGCAACTATTGCTGATATTTCAAAAATGAAGTTTACGATGGACGTAGACGAGCTTGATATAAAGAAGATCCAAATCGGACAGAGCGTTGAGGTTGCGGCGGACGCCCTTGAGGACACGGTTTTCACAGGCTCTATAACGCAGATTGTTCAGCAGGGCGAGTCCACAAACGGAGTTACGACATATCCTGTTGAGGTTGTAATTGATGAACCGGGCGAGCTTATGATAGGAATGAACGTTACGGCAACGGTTGTTGTTGAGAGTAAGAGCGATGTTCTTAAAGCGCCGATTGACGCCGTGAGTGTATCGCGCGGAAAGTCATATGTACAGGTTTTAAAATCGGATAAATCGGATAAGGCAAAAACGGAGCAGAGCGAAGGCATGACGCCGCCGTCGGGTGATGGTGCAAAAGCTTTGCCGGAGGGAGCCGCAGCGCCTGAAAGCAGCGGGGCAAAAGGCGGTATGCCCGCAGCAAACAAAGAAGGCAAATACAGCATGGACGATTTTGAAACGGTTGAAGTGACAACGGGTATAAATAATGAGGACGAAATTGAGATACTGAGCGGAATAAGCGAGGGCGATATCATATATGTTTCATCACAGAGCGACAGCGAAACAACCACTACCCAGATGCCCGGAGGAATAGGCGGCATGGGAGGCGGCATGCCCGGCGGAGGTATGCCCTCGGGCGGCGGTATGCCGGGCGGAAATGGCGGAGGTATGCCCTCGGGCGGCGGAAACCGCGGCTCACGATAAGAGGTGGGCTTATGATAAGAATAGAGAACATGTACAAAATATATAAAATGGGCGATGTGGAGGTGCGCGCAATAAACGGCGTATCGCTGCATATAGCAAAAAAGGAATTTGTGGCGATTGTGGGTCCTTCAGGCTCGGGGAAATCCACACTTATGAATATGATAGGAGCTCTTGACACACCGACGTCGGGTACCTGCTACATAGACGGGCAGGAGATAAGCAAAATGTCGGATAATGAACTTGCAGGGCTCAGAAATAAAAAGCTCGGATTTATATTTCAGCAATATAACCTTCTGCCAAAGCTGAGTGCGGTTGAAAATGTTGAACTTCCGCTTATATACGCCGGATATTCGTCGTCAGAGCGCAGAAAAATGGCAAAAGAGGCGCTTGAGCGCGTCGGACTTGCGGACAAAATGCACCATAAGCCGAATGAACTGTCGGGCGGTCAGCAGCAAAGGGTGTCAATAGCGCGGGCGCTTTCGAGCCGTCCGCCTCTCATACTTGCTGATGAGCCGACAGGCGCTCTGGACTCAAAGAGCGGTATAGAGGTTATGGCAATGCTCAAAGAAATTCATGCGGAGGGAAAAACAATCGTGATAATTACGCATGACAACAATATTGCAAAGCAGGCGGAGCGCATAGTGCGCATTTCCGACGGTGTAATATCTTCGGACGCAGACACAAAAACCGCCGTTGAGTCGGGAGGGGGACAGCTGGTATGACAAATTTACTGCAGCCGCTCAAAATGGCGGTGAAGAGCATATGGAGCAATAAATCGCGTTCATTTCTGACCATGCTCGGCTCAATTATCGGCGTAGGCTCGGTAATTGCCCTTATGGCAATCGGACAAGGCTCAACTTCACAGATAACGGAGCAGATTGCAAACGCCGGAACGAACCTTCTGACGGTAAATGTTATGGGGAGAGGAAGCAGAACGCTTGACCCCGATGATTTTATGGAGAACATAGAGGAAAATCCGAATTTGTTTGAATATGCCGCGCCTGTGGTGTCGGGCAGCGAAATTATGGTAAAAAACGGGTCAAAGAATGTCAGCACAACGTCGCTCACGGGCACAAATGATGAATATAAGGAAATAAAAAACGTCAGCCTTGAGGAGGGACGCTACATAAGTTCAATAGATGTTGCGACAAGGCTGCATGTGGCGGTAATAGGCACGTATCTGAGAAATGAGCTGTTTGACGGAAAAAGTCCGGTCGGCGAGCAGATAAAAATAAACGGAACGCCGTTTACGGTTGTGGGAGTGCTTGAAGAAACCGCAGACGCAGAGGAGTCGAGCGCAGATGACGCGGTTGTTATACCGTACAGTGTTGCGACAAGAATGCTCAGAAACGGAATTGTGCGTACATATATGGTTCAGGCAGCCTCAGAGGACACGGTTGATGAGGCAAAAAGCTCGCTGAAAGCATATCTTCTTGACAAATTTTCAAACGATGACGATTCGTATACAATCGTTGACCAAAGAGAGCTTCTTGAAACTCTCGAAGAAACAACGGCAACACTTACGGCAATGCTCGGAGGCATTGCGGGCATATCGCTGCTTGTGGCAGGTATAGGAATTATGAACATAATGCTTGTGTCGGTTACGGAGAGAACGCGCGAAATCGGCATAAGAAAGGCAATTGGTGCAAGACGCTCACACATACTTACACAGTTTCTGACAGAGTCGGCGCTTATAAGCTGCATAGGAGGCGCTGTCGGCATAATGCTCGGACTGTGGATGGGCTCGCTGATTGGAGATATAATGGGCATAGAGGCTGTGGCAAACACGCAGATAATCCTGCTGGCGTTCGGATTTTCGCTTGCGATGGGGCTGTTTTTCGGCTACTATCCGGCAAGCAAAGCATCAAAGCTTAATCCGATTGAGGCGCTGAGGTTTGAGTAGTGCGTTTCGTAAAACAGATGTGATTTTCTGCATTTGGACTGCCCGACACGCACGGTGGCATGAAAAAATATCAAAAAGGGTGATGAAAATGAAAACGTTCAGACGTTTAATATGTGTTTTTTTATCGGTGTGCCTTATTGTGGGCGGAATTGTGAGCGCAGGGGCACAGAGTACGTTTTCGGACAGCATTTTTACGGATATGGACGAAAACAGTCCGTATGCGTCTGAGGCAAAGCTTCTGAAAACGCTCGGCGTGCTTTCGGGCGATGATGACGGCGCGCTCAGACCGAACGACCTGCTCACGCGCGCAGAGTTTGCAAAGCTTGCCGTATGCATGATGAATAAGCAAAAGGAGGCTGTATCAAACTCGGGAGCCGGAACTTATACAGACCTTGCGCAAAGCCATTGGGCAATGAAGTATATAAATTATGTGTCGAAAAACGGCATAATTCTTGGATATCCCGACGGAAGCTTTCACCCCGATGAAAGCATATCGTTTGCACAGGCGGTCACGGTGACGCTGCGTATGCTCGGCTATGACTCGTCAGATGTGGGGGACTTCTGGCCGGATAACTATGTCCAGAAAGCGTCCTCGCTCGGGCTGACAAGCTCGATGAGCTATGGATTTGATGATAAAATTACACGTGCCGATACGGTTCTGCTTTTGGGCAGGGCGCTTGAGGCGGATATGAAAACATCGACGGCTGTTTCAAAGAAAACTCTTCTGGATAATTTCGGCTACAGCGTGATTGATGAAACGATAATAATTTCTTCGCAGAAAAACGACAAATCGCTTTCCGCCGAACGGATTAAAACAACCTCGGCAACATATAAGACGCTTACCGGCGATGTGCTCGATATGGTCGGCAGCAGCGCAAAGCTGTACCTTGATGACGAAAAGCGCATTGTTATGGCGCTGCCTCTGGAGCAGAGCAGCTATAAAATGACTCTGAGAAAATCCGTCGGCGACGGGGAGTATACATGTATACTTCCGGACGGAAACGAGGAGGAATATACCTTTGACGAAAATCTGACCATATATTTTGAGGGCAAACAGGGCACATATGCGTCGCTTGAGAAATACATGGAAGCAGGGGCAACGGTAACGCTGAAAGGCAAATATGACGGCATATGGGAATATGCAATGCTTGAAAAGTCGGAAAAAATCACTCCTGTGATAGCAACGCGCGATATGTCGGACACAGATACGGCGATAGGCAGCGTGAGCATTACAAATCCCGACACCCTTCGTATCTACCGTGACGGCTACAATGCATCTATGGGAGATATAAAGCGGAATGATGTAATATACTATAATCCGTCAACAAACGTTATGGACGTATATATCGACAAAGTGACGGGCAGCTATGATAAGGCATATACGAACAAAGCGCATGTCACATCGATTTCGGTCGGAGGCAAAACCTTTGAAATTGAAACCGCGGCGGCAACGGGCAAGCTTGATGAAACTGCCGGCAGCTTTAAAATCGGCGACAGGGTTACGCTCCTGCTCGGAAAGGACGGCAAGATTGCCGGTGTGACGGGCAGCACGGGCGACGCTGTTCTTGATTATGCGGCGCTCATAGGAACGGACACATATATCAGCGAGGACGATGATGACAAAGGAGCAACGTTGCGCAAGGTGCGTGTTATGCAGGCTGACGGTGAAACATATGAGTATAAGGTTGACCGCGATTACAGCACATATATAGGCAGCCTTATGAAGATGAGCTTTGAAAACGGTATTTTGCACCTTACAAAATCAGCATCACAGAGCTTTTCGGGAACATTTGATGTATCGTCGGGCAAGCTCGGCGACCATGCTCTTGCGGACGGGGCTGTGCTGTTTGACTTGGCGGATTACAGCGGCAGCGGTGATGCACAGGTTACAAAGCTGACGCTTGAGGATATACAAAAGACGTATATTGACGGCAGTGACATAATAACGTATGTTGTGACAAACAGTTTCGGCGATATAGGTATAATTTTGTTTGATAACATAACAAACTCAAATATGCAGTACGGAATACTGACCGCGAGAAATGTAAACGATGCCGGCAGCAATGTTTCGGGGACATATACCGTGAACATAAACGGCACAGAGAAAACTTTTACGAAAAACAGCATTATTTCGGCAACAGTCGGTATGCCGGTCAAGGTTGTTTCAAACGGGCAGAGTGTAAGCAGCATACAGCAGCTCTATAAAGTGGCGAGCGGAGGCAGTGTGGACGCGCTCGATTACAACCGTATAAAGGTAAAGGGCGTAACGTATAAGATGGACGAAAACGCGGTCGTATATAAGCTTGATACGAGAACGATGAAATATGTTACAGTGTCACAGAATGATTTGCTCGCTTCCAATATTGCTTCTGTGGAGCTGTGGTCTGAGGCAACGGTTTTAAACGGCGGCATAGTCAGAGTTATAAAAATTACCTGTGCGGTGCAGTGAGGCGGGTGTGATATGAAGGCTGCCGCAAAAGAATATTAAAGTATATTAAAAAAGCTCTTCAAAACGTTTGATTTTTGAAGCGCTTTTTGATGTACGGTTTTTTGAACAGATATTTTTGCTATAAATTATATACCGAAAATAGACGCTGTATAATCAACACAAAATAATCGGAATTATCAATTGGAAAGCGACACACACAGCTCGTCCTGGTTCCAGTCAACCGTAAGTCCCAAAATTTCTGCTACGGCACGAACAGGAATCATAGTTCTGTCATTTATAATCAAAGGCGGAACATCGACAGAAGCGTAATTAACCTTATCGCCGACATAAACAGTCACAGAATAATAGTCTATTTTCAAAACAACTTTTTTAGCGCCGTTTGATATGGTAACTTCATTATTGGCTTCGTCCCATTCAACGTTCCAGCCGTAATACTCAGCAATTGCACGTATAGGCAAAAGTGTACGATCGTTGACAATGAGCGGTTCCTGGTCCGCAAATGAAATATATTCTGTATTTGAATCTTTTGAAGCTTTTACATTTATTTTCGGGTCATTTGAATCGTAAACATAAAGCAGGTTAGACTCTTCGTCTATACTGATAAACTCATCTTTGTGTTTGCTTAAATTTCTTATATCATCTTCCAAATTAAATGATGAATGTAAATTTTCAGCGTTAATTATCTGATAAACATACAAACCGTCCGGGATTGGTTTTTGCAATAAAGCCTTATCAACGACTCTGCTGCCATTATAGCTGTTTAAAAACAAAGAGGCATTGTCAGATATTTTCACATCTGCATCGCTGATACCCATAGCTTCAAAGTCCAGACCGCCATGACTCAATACATATTCAAAACCATCAATTGTAAATGACAGGCTGTCTCCGTCTGCAAATACCGTAACACTTAAAACATTTAAAACAAATACAATCAATACCGCTGCAGATAATAGTTTTTTCATTTCAAAAAATCTTCCTTTGGTACAATTATTAAAAAAAGATTGCAGCCGGTACCGCGGCAAGATTTAACAATCTTGTGGAGCGGGTATCGTCTATCTTGCTTGGGAGCAAATGTTCTGTCGATGAACTATACCCGAATACGTAAAATAGCGCAATAAGTATTTTACACCATCGGGCGGCTGTTTGTCAAGCTGACTGACCAAAATTTGACGCCTCTGCCTGTTCAATTGTCAATGATGGGTGACACTTTTCTTAAAAAATAAAAACGCGCACTCTCAATTTTCTCTTGTCAAGGTGGAGCAGTGGAGATTTTCGCAGAAAATACTACTGTCAACCTTGGCAAAGCACATATGA
>CAKSHB010000014.1 GCA_934456295.1 uncultured Clostridia bacterium
TGCTGGTGTAGCTCAATTGGTAGAGCAGCTGATTTGTAATCAGCAGGTCGCGGGTTCGAGTCCCATCACCAGCTCCATGCGGAGGGGTTCCCGAGTGGCCAAAGGGGGCAGACTGTAAATCTGTTGCTTTCAGCTTCGATGGTTCGAATCCATCTCCCTCCACCATAAGCCGCAGCACAAAGCTGCGGCTTTTGTTTTTGCATATACAGTATTTTTGCATACTAAGAGGCTTGTGATATATAAATGTAAGTTTGGGAGGTAATTCTGTATGAAAAAAAGAGAAATAATCGTGAACAGAATTGATTCTGAGGAACAGATGACCGAAGTGCGCAGAAGAGCAGGCGGAAGAGGGAACGGACGCAGAAAAAGCGCTCGCGGCGGTAAAAAGCTCACGCCTAAACAGAAAAGAACACTGGCGATTGTGATTGCGGTAAGCGCAGTTATTATAATAGGGCTTGTTGCTTGGGGAGTATCAAGATTTCTCGGAAGCGGGTTGAGCAACAGCGAGGGCGAAGTGCTCGTTGACGATATAGTTGAGGATAAGGTCAGCGTATTGCTGGTAGGATCCGACGGCGGCGGATATAACACCGATACAATGATGCTTGCCATGATGGATTGCAAAAACCACACGGTCAACCTTATGTCGATACCGCGTGATACGAGGGTGCCTAATCCGTACGGCGGAAGCGGACATGCGAAAATAAACTCGGTATATGCCGCAAAAGGCATGGATGGACTTATAGAGCAAATCGGCATAGTTACGGGACTTCCGATAAACTACTATGTAAAAATCGATTTTGAGGGCTTTAAGAAAGCAATTGATATATTGGGCGGCGTACAGTTTGATGTGCCCATGCGCCTGAAATATGATGATGCAGCGCAGAATTTGCATATTGATTTGCAGGCAGGACCGCAGCTTCTTGACGGTGACCATGCGGAGCAGCTTGTGCGCGCAAGAAGTCAGTACCCTATGGCTGACATAACGCGTACGGAGGTACAGCGCAACTTTATAAAAGAAACGATAAAACAGCACGCAACACCTGCAAACCTTCTGAAGGTCGGAGATTTGTATAACACGCTTGTTCAGTACGTTACAACAAACATAACGCTTGGCGATGCGCTCAAATATGCGACTGTGCTCACACAGGTTCCCGAGGAGAACATACAGATGTATATACTTCCGGGCACAACAAACGGTTCGGGCGACTGGCTTTATGACGCCGCAGAAATGGAAAAGCTTGCAAACGAGGTATTCTGGTATAATGTAACTGTGCGCCCCACACCGCGTCCGACGACAAGACCGAAAAACAATACAAATAATAATACGTCAACGCCGAAGCCTGCTGTGACGCAGACACCGACACCCGATGATGAGAAACCGCAGCAGACGGTAACGCCGAAGCCGACACAGGCTCCGACGCAGGCGCCGACACAGACTCCGAATAAGACGGCTTCGCCGACAAAAGCGCCCGAAAAGACAGCGGAACCTACACCGAAGGCTACGCAGACGCCTGTGCCGACAAAAGCGCCGCAGACATCGACTGCGCCGGGAGATTATCCCGATGGCGTATAACTTTGCATAATAAATCAGAAAAAAGCACGCTGACAGCAAAACGGCGTGCTTTTCTGTATCTTGGTTTACTATTGAAAAAAATCAATAAATTGCCTGTTTTTTATGGACATCGAAATAAATTATGGTATAATATAAAATATAGATATGAGGGTATGAAAGATTTTACAAAAATGAAAATAAAAAAGTCAGGTAACTGTAAAAAGGAGTACGAAATTATGAAATTATCATTTTCAACACTTTCGTTTGATGAGTGCAGCTTTGAAGATATGGCAAAACTGTGCAAAAAGTATGGATATGACGGCATAGAAATACGAATGGGTAGCGGAGTGGGAGCTGTTGATTATACCGAGCAGGAGCTTTCCGAAATAAGAAAGATGCTTGACAGCTACGGCGTATCGGTTGTGGGACTTGGCTCAAGCGTTTGTCCGCGTGACAACTCTGAGGAAAATTACGAAGGATTTGTAAAGCTTCTGCCTATGGCAAAAGCACTCGGCGCAAACGGAATACGCGTATTTACGGGAACATTTAAAGGCCGCCGTTCGCAGCCCAATAATCCGCTCAACTATGACGGGCTTGTGACACTTTTGCAGAGGCTGTCTGATGAGGCGAAAAAGTACGGCGTATGTGTATATATAGAAACGCATAACGACTTTTCAACCGGCAAGGATTTAAAGCGGCTTTTGGCATCGGTAAACCGTGACAACTGCAAAATAATATGGGATATAATGCATCCGCTCGAGGAGTTTGAAGAACCGCAGCAGACTATGGATTATCTCGGGAAATCGGTTGCACATGTTCATGTAAAGGATGGCTATAAGCCCGATGACCCTGATGTGATAAGCTATACATACTGCCCTATCGGCGAAGGCGATATACCGATTGGGGAGATTGTATCTGTGCTGAAAAAGGGCGGATATGACGGCTACTATTCGCTCGAATGGGAGGAGCAGTGGAGAGAGTCGCTCAAACAGCTTGATATGCCGCATGAAGAGGTTTTGAAGCGTTATGCCGAGTATATGCGTGAGGTTGACAGCCGCACAGAGGGGGAGTAATATCATGCGTAAATCGATAAAAAGCGCAGCCGTGATTGCAGTTTCGGCTTTTATGATATTTATGCTGAGCGGCTGTGTGCAAATGGTAATAGGAGTAAATATAACCCGTGACGGAGCGGCAGATATAAGTGTGAAAACAGGTATTTTGAACAGCGTATATGATATGCTCTCGGAAAACGGCGATAAAAGCCCTGTTGATGAAACGCGCAGTGAGGCGGAAAATAACGGCTACAGCATAGAGGAGTATACCGAGGGCGATTACAGGGGCGTTATAATGACAAAGCGCGTTGATAATCTGTCTGAGGCGGCTGACAGCGATAAGTATATCGAAGGGGTGCATTTTTCAAAGGAAAAGAGCGGACTGAAACAGACGATGTTGCTGAGAGGCACACTTGTAAATGCCGATTCGTTCAAAAAGAACATGAAGGACTCAAATATAGACATATCGCAGGCAGATATGAAGCTTGTTGTAAGCGTTCCGTATGCAATTACAAAAACGAATGCAACATCTGTGAGCAGTGACAACAGAACGGCGACATTTGACCTTGTGCAGCTTGATGAAATTGAGCTTGAGTGTGAGGGCGATATAATGCTGTTCGGAGCAGTTCCGATGACTGCGGCGGCGATTGTGGTGGCTGTGCTTGCCATCGGAGCGGTTGTTCTGATAGCCGTTGGATTTATAAAAAAGAAGAGAACGGAAAAAGAAAATGTTGCTGCCGGACAGGAATAAGAGCGAAAATAATATATAACGGAGTTATACAGAGAAAAAGTGCGTTTTTTGGAACGCACTTTTTTGTTTGGACGCAGCATAATAAGTAATAATTCGGAATACGGGCAGATATTATGTAAACTACACGCGACAAAAACAGTGTAAGTCACATAGTTATCCACATAAAAAAGCCCGTTTTTACGGTTATCCACGGAGTTATCCACATTATCACACAACAAAACACATGTTTGCACGTTCGACAAAAAGCCCGATAATAAGGCAAGTTTACATAAAATACGCATTCGATTTACACATTATTTACACATGCCGCGGCTGCCGGCGTGTGAAGGAAAAATAAAAACCCGCCGTATTATACGGCAGGCATTATTTGCTGTTATTCTGCGCTCAGACACTTCTTCTGCGCACAGCCTCATACATCACAACCCCTGCCGCAACAGAGGCGTTAAGGCTGTTTATTTTGCCCCTCATGGGTATACGCACAAGGAAGTCGCAGCTTTCCTTTACAAGGCGGCTCATACCTTCGCCCTCGGAGCCGATAACAAGCGCTATAGGACCGCTCAAATCAGCTGTATAAATATCGTTTTCACCGTCTGCGTCCGTTCCGCACACCCATATGCCCGACTTTTTCAAATCTTCTATACAGCGTGCAAGATTGGTAACCTTTGCTATTTTTGTGTATTCAACAGCACCGGCGGCAGCTTTTGCCGCTGCAGCGGACAGCCCGACACTTCTGTGCTTTGGGATAATTACGCCGTGCGCGCCGCAGCAATGCGCCGTACGGATAATTGAACCGAGGTTATGTGCGTCGTTTAATGAGTCGCATATTATTATAAACGGAGCCTCTCCTTTTTCGTCGGCATAATCCAAAATATTCTTTACGCTTACATATGAGGCGGCGGCAGCATAGGCAATAATGCCCTGATGCGCACCCGTAATGCTTATTGTGTCAAGCTTTGTGCGCTCAACCTCGCTTATAAGTATTTTCTTTTCCTTTGCAAGCGCAATTATGCGGGTTATTGAGCCTTTGTTTGAATTTTTTGCAATCAGTATTTTATCAATCTGACGTCCGCTTTTGAGCGCCTCAAAAACCGGATTGCGCCCCTCGAGTATATCCTCACGGACTTCGTTTTCGTTATTTTTTATATTGTTTTTCATTAAAAATCTCCGTTAAATCCTTATTCAGCCGTCATGCACCGATACAAATTTTATCAGTCGGCGAGATTAAACTCGTCATGAATTGCACAAACTGCACGCTCGGCGTCTTTGCGGTCTATCAGTACCGATACTTTAATTTCACTCGTTGCAATCATGTGTATGTTGATGTTCGATTTGTAAAGCGCCTCAAACATCTTGCATGCAACGCCCGGATTTGTAACCATGCCGGCGCCGACGATTGATACTTTTGAAACATTGTCGTTCCACTCAACGCTCTTTGCTCCGATTACGCTTTCGTTGTCGTTGATAACGCTTAGAGCCTCGTCAAGAGATGATGAAGCGACAGTAAAGCTGATATCCTTTGTGTTATTTCTTCCGATTGACTGAATAATCAAATCAACGTTTATATTGTTTTTCGCAAGAAGCGAGAAAACGGTAAATGCTTTGCCGGGGGTATCGTCCACCTCAACAAGCGAAATTCTTGCAGTATCATTATCGCGCGTCACACCGCGCACCAACATTTTTTCCACGTCACTTACCTCCTTGACAATTGTTCCCGGGACCTTGTGAAGGCTCGAGAGTACTTTAAGCTTAACATTGAATTTTTTTGCCATTTCAACCGAGCGGTTGTTCAGTACGTTTGCACCGAGACTTGCCAGCTCAAGCATTTCATCATACGAAATTTCATCGAGCTTTTTCGCATTTTTGACGATACGAGGGTCTGTGGTATACACACCGTCAACATCTGTATAAATTTCGCATACATCGGCATGAAGAGCCGCCGCAAGAGCAACTGCCGAAGTATCCGAGCCGCCGCGGCCAAGCGTTGTTATGTCGTCATATTTGTTAATCCCCTGAAAGCCTGCAACAATTACAATATTTTTCTTCCCGAGCTCGGTCTGAAGTCTGTCTGTATCAATCTTCAGTATGCGCGCAATTGTGTAGTTGGGATTTGTTTTCATGCCTGCCTGCCAGCCCGTAAGCGATATTACGGGGAAGCCGAGTGATTCTATTGCCATCGCCAGAAGCGAAATTGATATCTGTTCTCCCGTTGCAAGAAGCATATCCATCTCTCTTTTGGACGGCTTTTCGTTAATTTCCTTTGCTTTGGCAATAAGGTCGTCCGTTGTGTCGCCCTGCGCCGATACAACAACAACGACATCGCTGCCTGCCTTATATGCGTCGGTAATCGTACGGGCAACGTTAAATACTCTTTCGGCGTTTGCAACAGAGCTGCCGCCGAATTTCTGTACAACTAAGCTCACGTTATAATCCTCCTCAAAAGCCCGCATGGGGCAAAAATTTATGTTAAAAAATCGGGTCACAAATTAAAAGGCGAAAAATCAGTCCTGCATAACTCTGATTTTGCTTATTATCTCTCCGCCGAGCTTTGAAAGCTTTTCATCGAGAACCTTTTCCGTATCGCGCGGCGTTATAAAACAAAGCTCATTGCCGCCTGCAAATACGGTATCCGCACCGAATACGGAAATTACATCATCTTTGCGTATGCCTTTTGCACGTACAAACAGGGCAGTCTGAGCCATCTTGTAGCACTCGGCATAATCGTCACCGCATGACTCCCAGATGTAGTTTTTGTTGTCGGCGCCTTTTACAATATCTATAACATCGGCAACAACTGCGCTCGCTGTGGGAAGCTTGCCGGCGCCGCGACCGTAGAACATAACGTCGCCGACCTGGTCGCCGCGGACCATAATTGCATTAAACACGTCCTCAACGCTTGCGAGAGGGTTATTGTCGGGGATAAGCATGGGCGAAACGCGGCATATAACCTTTTCGCCGAGGCTTTTTGTGTATCCGATAAGCTTAATCACATATCCGAGACTCTCTGCGGCTTTAACGTCATCAAGAGTTATGTTTGTAATGCCTTCGGTGTGGATTTTTGATGCATCAACGGCTTTGCCGAAGGCGAGCGACGCAAGTATGCAAATTTTTCTGCATGCATCAATTCCCTCAACGTCCGCTGCGGGATTTCTCTCGGCATAGCCCTTTTTTTGTGCCTGCGAAAGCGCTGTGTCGAAGCTTATGCCGTCACGGAACATCTTTGTTAAAATATAGTTTGTTGTACCGTTCAGTATGCCGAAAATTTCGGTTATTTCGTTTGCGGCAAGACAGCCGTTGAGCGGTCTGATAATCGGTATGCCGCCGCCTACGCTTGCTTCAAACAGGTAATTTACATTTTTTTCTCTTGCAATTTTTAAAAGCTCCGTACCATGTGTGGCAACAAGCTCCTTGTTGCTTGTGACAACGCTTTTGCCGCCCAGCAGCGCCGATTTTGTAAAGCGGTATGCAGGCTCAAGTCCGCCGATTGTTTCAACGACTATTTCAATTGAGCTGTCGGAAAGTATATCATCAAAATCTTTCGTAAAAAGCTCTTTGTGCGGGTGGTCGTCAAAATCGCGCAAATCAAGAATTTTCTTTACGATGATTTCCTTGCCCGCTTTGCGCTTTATGCTCTTTGCGTTTTTTTCGATAACCTCATACACGCCCGAGCCGACCGTGCCGTAACCCAATATTGCTATATTTATCATTTCTATTCCTCCCGAAAAAATCAGATTTATGAATTTGCAAAATTATCTTTTGCAGTTTATACTGTTTTAATTTATAAAGTTTTTGCTTGTGCTTAAAGTTTATATCCGCTATTCGCCCGCAATTATTTTTACTTTTTTTACCCCGTCCGTCATGGAAAGCTTTTTTAAAAGAGCGTCGAGCGACTTGCTCATGCCTTCGGTGCGGAACGATATCGTAATATTTGCCGAATTGTTCACGGGGATATTCTGGTTTATTGTCAGCACGTTTGTATGTGCCGATGCAAGAACCTTTAAAACCTGTGAAAGAACACCGGGCATGTCGTCAAGCTCAAAAAACAGAGTTATAATTCTGTCACTGCCCATTTCCTCAATCGGAAAAACGCAGTCTTTGTATTTGTAAAACGCAGAACGGCTTATTTTCAGCGCCTGTGCCGCCTCGCTTGCGGTTTTGCAGCTGCCGTTTTTGAGCAGCCGCTTTGCTTCAACGACTTTTTCAAATATGTCCGGAAGCACCGATGTATCAACAAGCAGATATGCCGGCTTTTGTTTCATACACATCACTCCGATGTCCGCGCGTGACGAACATTTGTATTTTGCATAAAGAATGATAACACGAAAATATCGGTTTGTCAAGGGCACATAAGCAAAAAAATAACAAAACAATATGTGAAAAGAAGGAAAAACAAATAAATATGTAGAATTTACTATGATAGACGTATAAAAACGGCATGGTTTTAATACTGTTTAACATATGGCAGAGTTTTTTGTGCGTTTATATTGTGCCCTGTCTGCCCGCGGCAAGGCACAGGTAATAAATTAATAAAGGACGGGCGGAAAGGCTGCGGTTATTTATGGAAACTCCGGGAAAGCTGAAGGGGACATTATTCGGCGGTTATAAAAAGGCTGACGTAAACAGTTATATTATGGATAGTGCGCAGAGCTTTGAGAAACGGCGCAAAGAGCTTGAAGAGAAAAACGAAGAGCTGAAAAAGCAGGTCGGCAGGCTTGAGAGCCAAAACGACGAGCTGCGTGAGCGCAACAAAAACGTTGAAGAAAAGTATGCGGTTCTGGAAAGAGAGCGTACATATATTGCCGACGCATTGCTTAATGCAAAGCAGGAGGCGGAAAAAATTGTAGCACAGGCGCATATGGACGCGGCTGCTGCGCGGTCGGTGCTGGAGATAGAGCTTGAGGAGCTGCGCGGACGGATACGCAGGGAGAAACAGCGCATAAATGAGCTGCGAAACGGTGCAAAAAGTGCGCTTGAGGAATATATTTCGCGCATAGACGGCATTGATGACGGCGAAGATACCGCATGCGGCAGCACAAATGAGGATATGTGCTGTGACAGTACCGGCGTGGCAGAGGAGCCGGAAGATGAAGAAACAGAGCCCGAAACGGAAACGGAGCCGGAACCGGACGACAAAGACGCCGGCGGCGACTTTGATTTTGATATAGACGATATAGAAGCATAACTATGCAAAACTAAAAAATCCGACTGAGAGGGTATGGTGAAAATGGGTATATTTGAGGCATTAATAATGGGACTGGTACAGGGACTTACGGAATTTTTGCCCGTATCAAGCTCGGGACATCTCGTGATTTTCGGAGAGATACTCGGACTGCATATGGCTGACGGAAATGCTTTTGCGGTGTTTTTGCACCTTGCCACATTCATTTCCGTGTGCGTTGTATATTATAAGGATATAATTGAACTGATTAAAGAATTTTTCCTGATGATTGCGGATATCTGCCGCGGCAGGTTTGATTTTAAGCGTCCGTACAGACGTATGCTGATAATGCTGATAATTGCAACAATACCGGCGGTTGTGCTGGGTTTTGTGTTTAAGATGTTTGACATAGACACAAAACTGTCAAATCTGCTTGTTGTCGGATTTATGCTTCTGATAACTGCGGCGCTGATGTTTGTTGTCGATAAATTCAACCGCAATGCGTTTGACGCGTCAAATGCGAAATACGGCAGTTCGTTTATGGTCGGACTGGCGCAGGCATGTGCCCTTATGCCGGGACTTTCGCGCAGCGGCTCAACAATCACTGCGGCGCGCGCACTCGGTTATAAAAAGGAATTTGCGATAAAGTTTTCTTTCCTTATGTCGCTGCCCGCAATTCTCGGTGCGGCAGCGCTTGAAGGCGCAGGGCTTATACGTGACGGCGGTTTTTCGGTTGAGGCGCTTCCTCTGGCAGTGGGATTTATTGCGGCGGCGGTTTCGGGAGTGCTTGCAATAAAATTTCTCATAAACCTGCTTAACAAAAACAAATTCTATTTCTTTTCAATATATTGCGCCATAGCGGGAATTTTGAGCATAGTATTCGGATTTATAAAGTAATTTTAAATATAAATATCGTAAGATTGTATGGAAATATAAAAAAACAGTCAAGAAAACGGAGGTTTTCCGAAATAAAAACGGAAAACCTCTTGATTTTTTTTCGCTTATACGTCAAAATATATATAGATAAAAAAACGGTGGTGTGCATATGAACTGGTCGGGAGCGAAAAACTGGCTTATAGCGCTTTTTCTTGGCATAAATATTTTTCTTGTATTTATGCTGGTAAAATCAAATATACAGTCATCATATATAGATAAAAATACGATTGACGGAACTGTGAAAATTCTTGCGGAAAACGGCATAAGCGTAAATGCTGACATAATACCCGATGATATACCGAAGCTTGGCGCGATAGATGTCCGAAACAGCGTTGAGAATTTTGATGAAACGGCGCGGCAGTTTCTCGGCGAAGGCTTTGAAAAGCCGGCGGAGGGTGTATACAGAAACGGCGCAAAGCGCTTTGCTATAGAGGGCGATATGATATACTATGTCGATAACTCGCCGCAGCAGCCCTGTGAGGAGCTGAAAGACGAAACGGCGCAGAGCATTGCGGTGCAGTGGCTCAGAGAGCGCGGCTTTGACATGGACACGGTGCAGAGCAGTGCGCAGAAAAGCGATGACGGCTATATTGTGAATATTGAGCAGAAATTTGATAAGTACGATTTGCTCGACTCATATTTTAAAATAAAAGTAGGCAGTATGGGAGTATATGAGATGGAGGGCAGCTGGTTTGTGCTGTCGGGAGGGCAGGATATGCGTTCCGACGCGGCAAGGGTTCGCACCTCTGTAAGCGTGTTGCTTGATTTTGCGCGCGACAGCGTGCGCATAAGCCGCGGCTCAAACGTTATAGAGCAGATTGATTTGGGTTATACGACATCGGAGAAGGGTACATACCACAAATATGCAACGGCGCTGCCTGTGTGGCGCATAAAATGCAGTGACGGCAATGAGTACTACTATGAGGCAAGATAAAATCCGGCGGTGAAGCGGAAAGGCTATGACAAAGGCAATGACAAATGATTTTTTACCTGTAAATATTGAGCAGATGCATGAACGCGGCTGGGGCGAACCAGATTTTCTGTATGTGACGGGGGACGCATATGTTGACCACCCGAGCTTTGGGCATGCAATAATTTCGCGCGTTCTCGAATCGCACGGATATACCGTGGCAATGCTGCCGCAGCCGTCATGGACAGATACGGCGGATTTTAAAAAATTCGGCAGACCGCGCCTCGGCGTGCTTGTCACATCGGGAAATATAGACTCGATGGTTGCACATTACACGGCGGCAAAAAAGCGCCGTTCCGACGATATGTATTCGCCGGGAGGAAAGGGCGGATTTCGCCCTGACAGAGCGGTGATTGTGTATTGTAATCGCATACGCGAGGCATTCGGCGACATACCGATTATAATAGGCGGAATTGAGGCAAGCTTGAGAAGATTTGCCCACTATGACTACTGGGACAACAGAGTGCGCCGTTCAATTCTTCTTGACAGCCGTGCGGATTTGCTGATATACGGCATGGGCGAAAAGCAGATTGTGCAGATTGCAGACGCTCTCGATAAGGGAATACCCGTCAAAAAAATACGCTTTGTAAAGGGGACATGCTATCTTGCCTCCGAGGGCGAAAAAACGGACGGCATTATGCTCGGCAGCTTTGAGGAGGTACGTGACAACAAGCGCGCATATGCACAGTCGTGCCGTGTGCAGTATGAACAGCAAGACCCCATACGCGGAGAAACGCTGATACAGAAACATCAGAATAAATATCTGGTGCAAAATCCCCCGATGATGCCGCTTTGCACAAAAGAGCTTGATGCCGTTTACGCATTGCCGTATATGAGGACATATCACCCGATGTATGAAAAGGACGGAGGCATACCGGCGATTGAGGAGGTTCGCTTTTCGCTGACAAGTTGCCGCGGCTGCTACGGTGCGTGCAATTTTTGTGCGCTTACGTTTCATCAGGGGCGGATTGTGCAGTCGCGAAGTCATGAGTCGCTGATAAATGAGGCAAAGAAAATCACATGGGAGCCGGATTTTAAAGGATATATACATGATGTCGGCGGACCGACGGCGGATTTTCGCGCTCCGGCATGTGAGAAACAGCTGAAGTCGGGCGCATGCAAAAACAGACAATGCCTGTTTCCGAAACCGTGCAAAAATCTGATTGCCGACCACAGCGACTATCTGAAGCTTTTGCGTGAACTTCGCTCGCTTGACCGCGTAAAAAAGGTTTTTGTGCGCTCGGGACTTCGGTATGACTATATTATGGCGGATAAAAATGATGAGTTTTTAAAAGAGCTTTGTGAATATCATGTCAGCGGACAGCTGAAGGTTGCGCCGGAGCATGTGTCGGAAAATGTGCTCATGCATATGGGAAAGCCCGGGGGCGGCGTGTATGAGAGGTTTGCAAAAAAATATGCCGATATAAACAAACGGCTTAATAAAAAGCAGTATCTTGTACCGTATCTGATGAGTTCACACCCCGGTTCAACGCTTAATGACGCAATAGAGCTTGCGCTGTTTCTGAAAAAGAACGGATTAAATCCGAGACAGGTTCAGGACTTTTATCCCACACCGGGCACAATATCAACAGCAATGTTTTACACGGGGATTGACCCGTATACGGGAAAAGAGGTATATGTTGCGCGCGACCCGCATGAGAAGGCGATGCAGAGGGCGCTTTTGCAGTTTAAGGATAAGAAAAATTATGCGCTTGTTGCAGAGGCGCTCAGGGCTGCAAAAAGAGAGGATTTGATAGGATTTGGACAAAACTGCCTGATTGCGCCGTATGAGCGCAGACCGTACGGCGGAGATAAATATAAAAACAGCGGCAGAAATGCTAATATAAAAAACAACGGAGGTAGGAAAAATGGCGGTAATTATGGACGGAAAGGCACTGGCGGCAAAGGTAAAGCAGCAGCAGAAGGAGCGCGCGGAAAAGCTAAAGGCAAAAGGTATTAATCCGTGTCTTGCGGTTGTGATTGTGGGCGAAAATCCTGCAAGTAAGGTGTATGTTGCAGGAAAAATACGCGACTGCGGCGAGGTCGGCATAGAATCGCGCGAGTATGCGCTGCCCGAAACAACCACACAGGAGGAGCTTTTGGCGCTTGTTGAAAAGCTTAACAGCGACAAAGACGTATCGGGCTTTCTGGTACAGCTTCCGCTGCCGGCGCACCTTGATGAAAAAGCGGTGATAGACGCTATATCGCCGGAAAAGGACGTGGACGCATTCCACCCCGTAAATGTCGGCAAAATCATGATAGGCGACTATGATTTTCTGCCGTGTACACCTGCCGGCGTTATGGAGCTTTTGGAGGAATATAACATAGATGTGACGGGCAAGGAATGTGTTGTTGTGGGAAGGAGCAACATAGTCGGCAAACCGCAGGCAATGTTGCTTTTGCATAAAAACGGCACAGTGACCGTATGCCATTCGCGCACAAAAAACCTCTCCGAGGTTACGCGCAGAGCGGACATACTGGTTGTTGCAATAGGGCGCGGCGAGTTTATAACGGGCGACATGATAAAAGAAGGCGCGGTTGTAATCGATGTGGGCATGAACAGGAACAAAGAGGGCAAGCTTGTCGGCGATGTGCATTTTGAGAGCGCAAAGGAAAAAGCGTCATACATAACGCCCGTGCCCGGCGGAGTCGGTGTGATGACACGCGCCATGCTTATGAAAAATGCGATAAAAGCGGCAGAAATTGCGGCAGAAAGATAAAAGATATAAATAACGGAGAGAACCTGACATGAAAGATATTTTAAAGAGCGGTTTTGCGGCGATGAATGTGGCGGTTACAAATGAGGCTCTGGAAAAGTTTGTGCGCTATTATGAGCTTCTGACGGAATATAACAAAAAAGTAAATCTGACAGCGATAACGGCGCCCGATGAAGTTGCGGTAAAGCATTTTTTAGACAGCGCGTCGCTTTTCGGCATATATGAGCCGCAGCAGTCATGCCGTGTTATAGATGTGGGAACGGGGGCGGGTTTTCCGGGATTGCCGCTTAAAATAGTGCGCGGTGATATACAGCTTACACTTGCGGATTCGCTTGCAAAGCGCGTTGACTTTTTAAAGCTGTGCGTAAGCGAGCTGGGGCTTGACGGCGTGGAATGTATACATGCGCGCGCCGAGGAGCTTGCAAAAAAGGACGGCTATCGCGAAAGCTTTGATATGGCGGTGTCGCGTGCGGTTGCAAATATGGCTACCTTGTGCGAGTACTGTCTGCCGTTTGTGAAGGTTGGAGGATTGTTTGCGGCATATAAGGGTCCTTCGGCGGCAGAGGAGCTTGCAGGCGCGAAAAATGCCGCAGAAACGCTTGGCGGCGGCAACACATGTATAAAATTGGCACAAATAGCCGAGCACGATTTGTCACATTCGATAGTTTTCATCGACAAAATGCGACCGACTCCGCCGAAATATCCGCGCGGCGGCAATAAAGCGTCAAGCAAGCCGCTTTAAAAAGTCGAAAAACAATAATTTAATATGAAATACGTAAAACGATTTTTCTTCACATTCTACCATTTTTTGGTATAATGTGTTTAAAGGTCGTTTTTCTTTTTAACCGCAGTGCTTTGAATATAAAAAATACAGCCTGCGCAAACCGGAAAAATGATTATATGTAAAAAATAAGCAAAATACATAAAAGAGCGAATTTAATACAAAGGAGGAACAAGTTATGAATTTGCCTATTCAGATTGTAATGAACACACCTAAAACAAAATCCGTTATGTACATACCGGTCAGCGCCGTAAGACCGAGCCCGTACCAGCCAAGACGCCATTTTGACCAAAAAGCGCTCGAAGAGCTTGCCGAATCGATAAAAAGCTTTGGGCTGATACAGCCGATAAGCGTACGAAAGCAGAGCGGAGCAATATATGAGCTTATTGCGGGCGAAAGGCGGCTTCGCGCGTCAAAGCTTGCCGGTCTTGAAACAATTCCGGCAATCATGGTTGATTTTGACGAGAGCAATTCCGCAATGGCGGCATTGGTAGAAAATTTGCAGCGCGAGGATTTGTCGTATATGGAGGAGGCACAGAGCTATTATTACCTTATAAATCAGCACCATCTGACCCAGGAGGAGGTTGCGCAAAAGGTTGGCAAAAAGCAGTCAACTATTGCAAACAAGCTGAGAATATTAAAGCTTGCGCCGCTTGTGAAGAAAATACTTACCGACAACAACCTGACGGAGCGCCATGCGCGCGCACTTCTGAAAATTGATGATGAGCAGATGCAGCTCGGCGTGCTGAAACAGGTTTGTGAAGAGGGGTTAAACGTTGCGCAGACAGAGAGACTTATAGCTTCAAAGCTTAATGCAGGCACGGACGAAAAAAAGCCGAAAAAGAAAAACTTCTTTGTCGGACATGGCAACGTGAGAATTATTGTGAACACAATAAAGCAATCCATAAAAATGATACGCGACGCAGGCATGGAGGCGTCAATCAAAGAAAATGAGAGCGGCGACTGTATCGAATATACAATAAAAATCAAAAAGGTGGCGCATGGTTAAAAGACATCATAAAATCATAGGGAAACGAAAAATGAAAAGGCAGACATACCGCGTAGGTACGCCTGCCTTTTTTGTACGTATTAATTATTTAAGAAGCTCTTTTTCACAGAAAGCCAAATCCTCTTGTGTGTTTACGCCGTATATTTCCGTGCTGTTTGTTATCGAATAAGTTTCGATTTTTTTGCCCTTTCCGAGAAGTATCATGGGCATGTCTGTGAGATAGTACTCATTTTGCGCATTGTTGCTTTTAAGCTCTTTAAGACCTTCAAAAAGCAGTTTTGATTTAAACACATATATTCCGACGTTGACCTCTTTTATCTTTTTCTGCTCAGCGTCACAGTCTTTGTCCTCAATAATTCCGCTGACAGCGCCGTTTTCATCGCGGATAATGCGTCCGTATGCGGGCGGCTCATCAACAATAGCCGTCAGAATTGTGCAGTCGGCGCCGCTTGAGGTATGCTTGTCGATAATTGCCCGATATGTCTGCTTTTTTACGAGAGGCATGTCGCCGTATAAAATGAGTACATCACCGTCATAACCGTCAAATTGGTCTTTTGCACATATTACTGCGTGACCTGTGCCCTTCTGTTCGTCCTGTACGCTGTACTTATATTCATCGCCGACATATTCGACAACCTTTTCTTTCATATAGCCGACAACGATTACGGTGTCCTTTTTGTCGATAAAATCAATATGCTCAAGCACGTGTCCTATAAGCGGAGTGCCGTTTGCCTCGCGGAGCACTTTGGGCAGATTAAACTGTTCGCTGTGGAGTCTTTTTCCTTTTCCTGCTGCCAGAACTATTGCTTTCATAATATAACCCTTCCTTTTTCCTTTTATAGTATAAAAATTTTAAAAAAATTGCACTGTTTTCAAAAATCTAATTCAAAATATTTTATCAACCCTTGCGCCTGTGTCGGTGTTGAGAATTTTGCCGGGATATCCCGCCGCCTCAACCGCCTCAAGGATTTTCGGCGCGTCACATTTTTTTGCATACACATACAGACAGCCGCCTCCGCCGCTTCCGTTGAGCTTGCCGCCGAGTGCGCCGTTGGCATATGCTATGTCAAATATTTTCTCCATCGTGTCGGTTGAGATGTTTAAGCCGTCGCGCAGATTTGCATGGTGCTGCTTTAAGAGCGCACCAAGCTCATTTTCATCAACCGTGTCATTTTCGGAAAACATTTTTTTTGCTTTAAGCAGTATTTTGTAGTTTGCTATTGCTGTGTTGAGCTTTAACGCATGAAAATCATCAAGCTCTTCTATATATTTATAAAGATTTTCGTCATTTATAAAATCGCGCACGCTTTTTATTCCGTATTTGCCGAGCTGCTCTATCGCCTCAAGCACGGGTATTTTTGAATCGGCAAGAACCTTTGTTGTGTCCTTTGCCTGCATTGTGTCAAAAAGTACAAAGCAGCCCGGAATTTTTGCGTTGATTTTTGTGGGGCGTGCACCGTCCTCAAAATCAATATGCACAAGAGAACCTATGGCGGAGGAATAATGATCCATCATGCCGCCCGGCTCATTAAATTCCGCAACCTCGGCAAGATAGCCCAGATATGCGACGCGTTCGGCGTTTTGTGAGTCCTCATGCTCTATAGCCTCAAGAAGTCCCTTTATCAGAACGATAACCATGGTTGATGAGGAACACATGCCTTTTCCTATGGGGATTGTTGAGTCCATAACTATGTCAAAACCGCATGAGAGGTCATAGCCCTCACGCATAAGAACTTTAAATGCACTTTTTATGTAATCTCTTTTTTTATCGTACACAATCGGCTCATTTAAACTGAACGTACGGATTTGATATCTGCCGTCGGTTTTTCCGACGTTGAGCTGACCGAGCTTTGAATCGCGTATTTTTAAATATACAAATCCGTCATTTCTCGGCTTAACATGGGCGCTGAACCTCAAATCTATGGCAGAAGCGATTACCTCCAGTCCGAGATAGTCCAGATGTTCTCCGAAAAGACAAATTCTTGATGGTGTTGAACAAAGCACCTCACGCATATAATTTCTACCTTCCCTTCACAATCCGATGAGTATGAATTTATAAAATTTCAAGAAATTCCGATATGACCCAAAAAAACTTTAATAAACCTCAATAAATCTCAATAAACTTCAAAAATCATACCCATACAAGTCAACATTATAAATATATCATTTTTATGCCAATGTGTATTTATATTTTTTTGCTCTAATTTTATAATATTTTTACTTTATTGTATTGAAAAGGATAAAAATATGATGTATAATATAATCAGGAAGTTGATTTTGAATTTGCGTCAGTCGCGGAGTGATGAATGTGACTAAATATCGGGAAAACGGCGGAAGCGGCAGAGAGGGTCTTGCGGAAAAAACGGCTTTCGGCAAAACGGGCATAGTAATACATGAAATAACGGGCTTTTTTTGCGGCGGCAGTGCGGATAATGCCGGAAGAAGCAGCTCATACCGGCTTATTTATGTGCGCGGTGAGGAGAGCGGATATGTTGTTGACGGCGCGGAATACATACTGAAACGCGGCGAGCTTATGCTTGTTTTTCCGTGGCAGAGATATGGCTGCGAAAACTGCGGCGGTATGAGTGATGATATACATATTTTGTTTAATATGACGCTGACGGGCGGAGAAAAGCTCAGGAACAGGGTTTTCGGGGGGGATTTGAAGATACGTTTTGCCCTTATGAACGCACTGGCGGAATATAAATGCTGCCGCGCACATTTTACGGACGCCGCCGCGATATGCCTTCAGCAGATTATTCTGCACCTTATGCGCTGTGCGGGCGATGACAGAGAAGTGCAAAGCGACAGTGAAAGAAAAAATGCCGGTACAAGCAGACTTGTGAATGAGGCGATGGATTATATAGACGCACACATATCCGACAAGCTGTCGCTTTCCGATGTTGCGGAGGCTATGAGGCTTAATCCGTCGTACATATCGCGCCTGTTTGCCGAGCGTGCAGGAATGTGTATAACCGAGTACATACGCGTGCGAAAGCTTGACGCTGCGGTAAATGCGCTTGAAACGGGCAGATATACAGTGACAGAGATTTCGGAAATGCTTGCGTTTTCGTCGATACATTATTTTTCAAACTGCTTTAAGAAGGAGTTTGGAGTTGCGCCAACGGAATTTGTGCAAAAGCGGTAAAACCATTATATTTGTGAAAGGATAAAATTCAGATGAGAAATAAAAAAAACACAGGAAATATTATACTGATAGGCATGCCGGGCGCCGGCAAATCAACAGTTGGCGTTGTGCTTGCAAAGATGATGCGTATGGACTTTTGTGACACAGACCTCGTTATACAAAAAATAACGGGACGCAAGCTTCAGGACATACTTGACCGCGGCGGACTGAAGAGCTTTATAGAAACGGAGAAAAAAGCGATACTTACTCTTGACTGCGATGAATGTGTAATTGCAACGGGTGGCAGTGTGGTTTTAAATGAGCAGACAATGGAGCATCTGAAAAGACTGGGAAAGATTGTATATCTTCGTGCAGACTATGAATCGATTGCCTCGCGCATAAATAATCTGAGTACACGCGGAATTGCCTTTGATAAGGGGCAGACACTGCGCGACATATACGAACAGCGTGTGCCGCTTTATGAGAAGTACTGCGATTTCTATGTCGGCTGTGATAATTTTAACTGCATGAATATGGCGGCAGAGATAAAAAAGACACTTCAGATTATATCATAGGTTATATCGTAAAAAAATATTATAAAAACAAAAAAGCTCGCGCCGCCGGAATGACGGAGGGAGCTTTTTTGCAGATGAAACTGCAGCATTTGCAGATATGTACCGGCACAATTTCAGATACCGAATACCATTTTGCATATTCCGCACAAAAAACGGGGACATTTTACTACGACGATTTTCATAAACAGGCTCCTCTCCATAAAATTTTTTAAACTACTCAAAAATTTTTTAAACCGTGAAATTTTTCGGGCTACCTTTTACAGCAGCAGCTTATGCCGAGCGCAATTATAATCAGCGCCTCAATTCCCGCAATGAGCTTTATGGGGAAAAGCAGCGCAAACATTATGCCGCAGCACAGCGCTGTCAGCGCCCACATTACATATTTGAAAAAACACATAAAGACGCGCCCTCCTTATGCTCTGCGATACTTTAATATATGCCGTATTTGCAGATTGGTGAGGAGGGCGGGAACGAAAAATTTTTTATATTCGCTTTTTTATTATTCCGAGGCTTTTGAGTTTTTGTATTGTGACGGGGTTTTGCCCGTTTCCTTTTTTATTATATAGTTCATATATGCCTGACTTTCAAATCCGCAGGTGCGGGAAATTTCGTTATATGAAAAACCGCCCGCAGTTATCATTTTGAGCGCATTTGCTATGCGTATTTTTGTGAGGTATTTCTGCGGAGAAATCCCCATTATCTCGGTAAAAACGGTTCTGTAGAAATTTTTGCTCAGATATGCAATCTGTGCAAGGGATTCGAGCGTTATATGCTGCCCGAATTCGCTGTCCATAAACTCTTTTGTTCTCAGAATGTTTTCACCGTGCCTGTGCGAGCGAACCAAGCTGTTTTCCGTAAGAAAATATTTGTCGGCAAGCAGGGAGATAATCTGCATTGCGCAGCCCGTTTTATACAGATTGCGGTTAAGCTCAAATGCCGAATTGTAGCTGACGAGGTTATTGAAAAGTTCGAAGTATTTTTCGTAGTTTACCGATATAAACACAGGCAGCGAATTTACAATCTTTTTTATTGTATCATCTTCTGTGACGAATTTAAAATAATGACAGCCGGAGCTTCCTATGTTAAAACGCTCCATGCCGGGCTTTGCTATAATAATATGGGGCGTGAAGCGGTAGTATACGATGTTGTCAACCACATAAAAATCATCGCTTTTATCATGTAGCTCAAATTCGTAGAATTTTGTTATGCGTCTGTCGGTAACAGTTTTTGTTTCAATTTTATATGTGCATTTTTCGGGAATATAAATTCCGTTTTCAACAAGATTTATCAATTATGCCACCGCCTTATTTGAGTTCGATTTCTAAAAATACAAGTGTTTATTTTATATATTCTCCGTCACAGTCATGGTATACTTAATTATAGTAACCAAAAAATTAAAAGTCAAGAAGGAGATAAAAAAATGAAAGAGTATAAGGTTGAAGGACATGTATCAAGCTATTTGCCCGAGGACAGGGAATGGAGACTTATATGGAACGACGAATTTGACGGAAAGGAGCTTGATACGTCAAAATGGGACTACCGCCTGAATTTCTGGGGAAAACCGTTTGACGGATATACCGATAAGGGCGTTGTTTTAGACGGAAACAGCCACATAGAGCTTCACCGCGTGGAGAGAAACGGCTGCTATGTTTCGCCCCAGCTTCAGACAGGCAGCAACTCGTTTGATATTCCGAAGGGCAAACAGGCCAACCCGTGGAAACAGGACGACATATGGCCTCTCGGCACACTGCCCGAGCCGAAGTTTATGCACAGATACGGATACTATGAGGTCAGATGTAAATTCCAGAAGTTCCCGAAGAGCATGTGGAGCGCATTCTGGCTACAGTCGCCCTCAATCGGCACAACGTATGACCCGAGCTGGAGCGGTGTTGAGTGCGATATCATGGAGCATTTTCAGGAGGGAAGGGCGTCATGCGGAACGATAAGCGGAGGCTATGGCGAACAGTATAAGGAGGAGGGCAGAGTGCACTTTGACCTTGAAAACACAAAAGACGGTTTTCATACCTTCGGACTTTATTGGTCGCCCGAAAAATACATCTTCTACTGTGATGGCAAAAAGGTTTCCGAAGCAGCGGAGGCGGTTTCCCAAATCCCTCAGTTTGTTCTGCTCACAACGGAGGTAAAGGGCTACAGGGACGGAAAACCGCTGAAAATCGGGGAAGAGGTCGTTGAATCCGAAACCCTTCTGGACGGCAAGAGAGAAGGCGTTTCCGACGGATATGTTGATGATGCGTTTATAGCGGATTATGTAAGAGTGTTTGACACCGATTTCTAATCTGCATACCGCTGCTGTCAGCATGGGCGGCTGTTACAATTCGGCACAGGGCGCATTTTGCACTTCGATAAAAGCACCGGTGCCTTTATTGTACTTTTTGCCCGTTTTATCGTAATACACAGTATACAGCCTGCCCTTAAAATGAAGGTTTGCAAGCTTAAAATACTCCCAGTCCTTTGGTATCGAGGGGATAAGAGAGGGCGCTGCGGCATTTGGCACAATTCCGGCAATACCGGTGATGAAAAGGTCGCAGAATGTGGAATGGTTATAGTCTTTTCCGCGCTCATATCCGCCCTTATCCTTCGGCCAGCCGGCATTTTTCAGATATGTCCTGCTTGTCCAGTCATATCTGTACGGGTGCATAACCTCATCAATCCACGGTCTGACATTGCCGTTTTCATATGTTATGCGGTGCATGAGAGCATATTTGCAGAAAATATCTGCATACATTTCTCTGTATTTTTCGTCGGCATCGTAGTTTACAATATAACTTCTCAGTGCGTTGAGCGTCTGCGATGTCGCAAACGGCCAAACATACCCGTTCCACAAACATTCATGCGGAGCTTCAAACAGAAACCGTCTGTCGCTTTGGTCTGCTGTAGAAAGCCCTGTTTTTGCAAGAAAGCATTTTTCGTCCGCCAGAAGGTCGAAACATTTTCCGTATTTTTTCTCGGGAATTTTATAACACCACGGGATATATCCGATCAGTTCTTTCGGCACGTCCGACATGTCCTTTTCATATATAAGGTCAAAATTTTCGTTTCTCGGGTGAATTGCCTTATAAAAACCGTCATGAAAAAGAGTTTTGTTAATCATTTCTTTCAGATGCATGGCTTTTTTTGTGTACTCGTTTTTTATTTTATCACTGCCGTAAATATCCGCAAATTCCGCAATGGCGCATGCGTCCGCGTACATGTATGAATTCAGCGTGGGACGAAGTCCCTTTACGCTTTTCATACCGGCGGTTCCGCTGATTGAAAACTCCATTGCGTCCCTGTCGTCATATGACCAGAACATGCCGTTTTTAATTTGGCGCTCATTCTCCCATGCCCTGTAGTACGCGCATGCAAGCTCCAAAAAGTCATCTCCCAAAAAAAGTTCGCCTCTGACATCGCACACATCTTTTATTGCCGAAATAAAATCGACGCTGTATCTGCGGTTTGATTGGTTTTCGCTCAGGAAAAACTTTATATAATCCGAAAGATAGCGTACGGAATTTTTCAGCCATCTGCCCTCACGCAGATGATGTGCAACGGGAGCATTTATGGTGTTATATCTGCCGCTCCAAGGTACTTTCGGCAGAAATTCCGTTATAACATAGCCGTCGGGCGTTTTTTTCAGATGTTTTCTGTATGTCCACCAGCGAAAATAATATGTCATTTCGACGGCTTCGTCCGAACATTCCAAAAGAGGAATTTCATCTTTGAGAAAGCCGTACGCATGGCTGTTATCCACCTCGCCCGATATTGTTTCTTCGTCGTATTTGTTAAATAAGGAAACCCATTTCAAAAGTCTGTCCATATAAACCTCCATTTCGCAAAAAGCATAACGTGAAAGCCGTTTTTACGTTTTGCCTCAGCGCTAAAACAGTTTTCTGCCTTCGGCGGACGCCATTCCCACAAACTCATCTGTGCCGTTTCTGCCGTTATACCAAAGCAGCCAGCGGTTGTTCTTTTTGTCCCATAAAAACGAAGGCTTGTAGCAGGCGTCTGCATCCCACATGCCGTCATCGGGGGTGACGACGGGGTTTTCGGCGAGTTTTTCCCAGCCCGTAATTCCGTTTTCGGAGTGTGCCGCACAAATCTGCGCTTTATCTATGTTCTCGTAGCCTATGTAAAACATCAGATACCCCATGTCCTCAGTTTTTATGACCTGACAGCCGCCGACCCTGTCCTGTTCGTAAACGTTTGATTTATCTTTTGTGAATATGGGATTAATCCGTGATTTTTCCCATTTGATACCGTCGCGGCTTGTTGCATATGCCAAAACATTCGGTTCATATGTTTCGCCAGCCGCATACCACATTTTATAAATGCCGTCCTCATACAGTACACAGGGGTTCATAACCGACTCGCCTTCATACGGATATTCGGGTATCATAACCGGCATGTCCGATGCTCTCGTGAAATTTATGCCGTCATCGCTTTCGGCATACCCGATGAAGCTGTAACCTCTTGCCTGACCTGTGTACCACATTTTGTACTTTCCGCCGATTTTTAATACACAGTTGCGGTTTACATTATCCTCCCAGCCGCTTTTTTTGTTTACGGCAAGCGTGATTACAGGCTCGGACCAGCTAATGCCGTCATCGCTGAAGGAAACGGCGAGGGCTTTTTTGGCGCGCCATGAAAAGTCCATTCTGTATCTGCCGTCACATTCGGTAACGTAAACATCAAAGCATGTGCCGAGCTCTTTGCTGCCGAGAACGGGATTGTTTTCATACTTTTTAAATAAATTTTTACTCATGTTGTTTTCAGCCTTTCCGGTACAAATATAGTCTTTTTGTATCTGTATATAATAATATCACAAAACGAAAAAGCAATATATCATATAAAAATCGGATTTTTTAGAAATATAACTCAAATATAAAAAAACACATCTTCATATGTAAAATTATGAAGGGATAAATACAAAAAAGCTCTGCGGATTATGCCGGAAAAGATATGCACAGAGCAGCAAACATCAAAAAAACCTTGACCTTTTTACGGCGCTAATATATAATAAAAAGTGCCAAACAAATTAAATATATAGATTGTGCAGGGATATTCTCGGAATATTTCCGTATTTTTACGGGTATTTTTGCGCTCATTTTGAGGAAATCTAACCATGATAACATTTGTTAAAAAATGCAAATTCCAATGGTTAGATTGCGATAGAATATCCGCAGCTTTCTATTTAATTTGTTTGGCGACAATCGGAGTTTGCATTTTATGTGCGTCAGCTTCGGTTGGCGCACTTTTTTTATGGAGGTTTTACAAATGAAAAGAAAGTTCGGACTGTTTTCGCTGTTTCTGGCAATAGCCGTAATGATTTCAGTTACGGCGGCTGCGGATACGGCAATCGGTGAGAAAAAGGCTGCAAATTTAATTGATAATGTCAGATGTGAGTATTTCAGCGGAACAATAAATGCCGATGTGGATTTCGGTGCGCTGTCACAGGAGGGTATTCTTATTCTGGCGATGTATGATGAGAATAACAACATTGTTTTTATGGACAGCACGCCGGCTCAAAAGGATAAGCTGTCATATGATTTCAGTTTTATAACCGACAGTTTCAGAGCAGATTACACAGTGAAGGTGTTTTGCTGGAAAAATGATAATACCATGGCGCCGATTGCGGCAGCTTTTACGGCAAATGTTGAAAAAATCAGCATAAATTCGGGTTCACAAAACGGAAAAAACATATTATACGAGTCTCAGAAGATTATAAAGGCAGGAGATGATTTGCTGACAGATTTGCCGGCAACTCTCGGCGCGGGCTGGAAGTACGCGGGAAACGGCGTATATACACATGCTGCCGGAGGTGATGGACTGCTTGAGTTTAATATAAGCGCGTCTGACGGTGAACTGTATTTGGTTACTTTCACACACGATAAACCGAGAGAGGGCGACGTTACGGTTTCGCTGGGGGATTTTGATTATATCGATACCTATAACGGGCAAAAAGATGTATCAATAGTGCTCAAGTGTTACGGTGACAGCGGTGCGTTAAAATTTAAGGTGTCGCCAAAAACTGCGGCAACTTTCAGCAACATATCGTGCCGGAAAATTTCCGAAACGGGTGAATTTGAAATGCAGCCGAATACATACAATATATACCATGACGGCTCTTTGTCCAATAATCAGAGCGGTTTTTGGAATGTTGCTTTCGGAGACAGTGCGTTAAAGAACAATGTTAACGGAAGCCGTGATATTGCCATCGGACGCAATTCTTTAAACGCGCTTGAAAGCGGAAACAGAAACGTTGCCATAGGAACTTTTGCGCTGCCGGTGATGAAAAACGGCGACAGAAATGTGGTGATAGGCGCCGACGGGGCATTTTGCGTGCAGGCTGCAAATGATTGTATAAGCCTTGGAAAAGCGGCTTTGCATAACGGAAGTTCAAGGGCTGAGGATATAGAGATAGGAGCGTAGGCATTGTACGGCACGTCAAATGCCAAGACTTCGGGCAATGTCGGAATTGGCGCATATGCCGGTTATAAATGCAGCGGAAAGATAAATGTGTTTATAGGAAAAAGAGCAGGGTATAATGTACAAAACACGACGCATAATGTGTTTGTCGGTCCGAGTGCGGGTGAGGCGATAACGGACGGCTGGGCAAATACTGCCATTGGTGCGAATGCATTGACGGCAAACAAAAATCTGTCAAAAACAGTGGCAGTAGGATTTAATGCACAGCCCACAAAGTCGGATCAGGTTATGCTGGGAGGCAATTATGTAGCCGAAACGGTGCTGAAGGGCGATTTGATTGTGCGCGGAAGTGACGGAATATACAGACAGATTGTGTTTAACGATGACGGTTCGGTAAGCTGGACAGAGGCAGAAAGGTAGAATTTTGAAAAAGAAAAAAGTCTGCGAAAAATTTTTCGCAGACTTTTTTTACCAATAGTATAAAACTATCATTTAAAGCGGTATTGCCTGTTTTAAATTAAGCAAGCGCATACGTATTACATAAAGTTCTTATGCAGATATTCGCTGCTCATCTTCAAGCTGTCAAACGGATCGCCGGGGCATATATCCTGCTCAACAACGTAGTATTTTACGCCCGATTTTATTGCAGCGTCGATTATACCCTCCCAGTAGAGGTTGCCATTGCCTATCTCTGCAAACATCGGAGTTTTCTCGGCGTCCAGAGCAAAGTCTTTGAGGTGAAGGATATCAATTCTGCCCTTCAGCTTCTCAATCCAATAACGTACGTCGCCGCCGCCGCGCTGTACCCAATGCGTATCAAGACAGAACGAAGTAACCTCGGGGTCAAGATTTTCAAAAAGTATGTCTATGGTTCTCTTGCCCGACTCAAATTTTATAAACTCGTGGTGATGGTTGTGATATGTAAATCTGCCCATACCTGCTGCCTTAGCCTTTTTGCCGATTTCGTTCGCTGTTTTTGCAAATTCAACAGCAGCTTCTTCGGTTTCCGATACATGACCGCCGATACCCATGATTTTTGTGTTAAGCGCTTTATGGTTTGCGAGCGACTGCTCAAAGTCATCGCGCATCATGTCAAAGTTGTCATGTGTTCCGACGATTTCGATGCCTGCGTCCTCTGCGAGCTTTCCGAAAGTAGCGTAATCAATTTTGCAGCCGGCTGTCTGAACCTGGTCATAGCCGAGGTCTTTGAGCTTTTTAAATGTTTCGGAAACTTCTTCGGGGGTGTTCATGGCATCTCTTACTGTCCACAGCTGAACACCGATTTTCTCGATTTTCATAATAATCTCCATTCCGCCGCTGCGCATCGGCATAAAATAGTAATGAAAAATAAATCTCCTTTTTGCGCAGTATAATAAAGAAGATTTTTGCGCGCCGCCGTTTCGTGAAAGCGAAAACCTCGGCAGCGTTTAATTTTTGCCGGAAAATTTAACGTAAAAGGCAATTTCACGTTAAAGCTTCATGAAAAAATTTGATAACTTACCAACACCTTATCTTATTGGAAATTATATCACCGCATAATAAAAAAGTCAACGCTTTTTACAACATTAGGAGCCATTATTTTAATTTAATCAGCCGGCTGTTTTTTTAGAAATGTCTGTGTTGACTAATCCTGCGTAATGTTGTAAAATATATGTTATGTGCGAGGTGAAAAAAATGACAAAAAAACGTAAATCTTCTGCATTTACACTCATATTGGCGGTAATCGCCATAGTTCTTCTGGTTCAGGCAATATCGACCGCCGGAGATATGCTGTTCGGCTCCATGAAAGATGAAAGCGTAAAAATAACGGTGAGCGACGGCATGAATTCGCGTTCGGTTGCGCAGCTTCTGAAGGAGAACGGAGTTATAAAAAATACGCTTGCATTTGAGATAGTTTCAAACATGAAGGGAGCCGATAAAAAATATCACGCGGGAGAGTTTGAAATACACAAAGGCAGCGGATATATTGCGCTCATAAACGGGCTTACGTACAATTCGGGCTACACTACGGCAAACATTACCGTCCCTGAGGGTTCGACGCTTGCGCAGATTGCGGATATTGCGGCAAAAACGGGATATGTAGGCAAAGATGAGTTTATGGCGGCGCTCGGTGAGGACTATGATTATGAGTTTCTCAGCGGTATAAAGCGCGAAAATAAGCTTGAGGGATACCTTTTTCCCGATACGTACAACATTTCCAACACAATGAGTGCGCGCGATATAATAAACCTTATGCTGAAGCGTTTCGGCGAAGTTTATAAAGATGAGTACAGCGAGCGTGCGCGCGGTCTTGGTTACAGCGACGACGAAATAGTGACGCTTGCTTCCGTTATAGAGGCAGAGGCGGCGAGCGATAATGACAGACCTCTTGTATCGGGAGTGTTTCACAACAGGCTTAAAAGCAAAACATACCCATATCTCGAATCATGTGCGACAGTGCAGTATATTTTGGGTGAGCGCAAAGCAATTCTGTCAAACAGCGACATAAAGATAAAGTCGCCGTATAACACATATATAAACAAAGGTCTGCCGGCGGGACCGATATGTTCACCGGGCAAGGCGGCGATTGAGGCGGCTTTATATCCTGCGGATACGGATTATATGTTCTTCCAGTCGGACGCATACGGGAAAATATACTATGCAAAAACGCTGGAGGAGCATGAGCAAATCAGACGCAGAATTCAGCAGTAGAACAGAGGAGCGGAGTATATGCCTAACGAACAGGACATTACACATTCATATATAATCGATTTTGTGCGCGCATCTCTGGCAGAGAGCGAAGGGATACTTTCGGAGCTTGAGGATTATGCACATGAAAATGCGGTGCCGATAGTCCAAAAGGAGGTTTCGAGCCTTCTGAAGGTTATGTGCATGACGCATAAGCCGAAAAGGGTGCTTGAAATCGGCGCGGCAATAGGGTATTCGTCGATACTTATGGCGAAAAGTCTGCCCGATGATGCAATAATAACCACGATTGAGCGCGATGAAAAAATGGCATCGCTGGCACGGGAAAATATTAAGCGCGCCGGACTTGACGGGCGCATAGATGTGCTGAGTGCCGATGCGGAGGTGCTTCTGCCTGCGCTCGACGGACCGTATGATATGATTTTTATGGACGCGGCAAAGGCACATTATATATATTTTCTGCCCGAGTGCATACGGCTTTTGCGCACGGGAGGGCTTTTGATAAGCGACAACATTCTGTACGGCGGCATGGTTGCAAACAGAGAGCTGCTTATACGCAGAAAGATTACAATAGTAAAGAGGCTTAAGAAATATATTGAGGCGGTATGCGGCGACAAACGCCTTGAAACATCGATTTTATCAATCGGTGACGGCGTGAGCATATCATATAAGAAAAGCGAAGAATAAGACACGGGAGCAGATTATAAAATGGGAACAGATGTGAACACGGATAGAAAAGAAAAACCCGAAATTGAGCTTTTGGCGCCTGCGGGCGATTTGACAAAGCTTAAAATGGCGATTTTATACGGTGCCGATGCGGTTTATATCGGAGGCGAGGCGTTCGGACTGCGCACTGCGTCGAAGAATTTTGACATGGCGGATATGGAGGAGGGCATACGCTTTGCCCATGAGAGAGGAAAAAAGGTATATCTGACCACAAACATAATACCGCACAACAGCGACCTTTGCGGCTTTGAGGAATTTTTGGACAAGGTTGTGAATATGGGGATTGACGCACTTATTGTTGCGGACATAGGACTTTTTACGCTTATAAAAAAGCGTTATCCGAACATTGACATTCATGTGTCCACACAGGCAAACAACGTAAACTATCTGAGTGCAAATGTGTGGTATGAGATGGGCGCGAGCCGCGTCGTGCTGGCACGCGAACTGAGCCTTGAGGAGATACGTGAAATACGCGAAAAGACACCTAAAAAGCTTGAAATAGAGGCATTTGTGCACGGCGCTATGTGCATATCGTATTCGGGGCGCTGCCTTTTGAGCAATTATCTGACGGGACGCGATGCGAACAAGGGCGAATGTGCCCAGCCGTGCCGCTGGAATTATGCACTCATGGAGGAAAAACGTCCCGGCGAATATATCCATGTCGGGGAAAGCGAACAGGGCAGTTTCTTTTTCAATTCAAAGGATTTATGTATGATTAACCATATACCCGAGCTTGCCGAAAGCGGAATTATGAGCTTTAAAATTGAGGGACGCGTAAAGAGCGAATACTATGTTTCAACCGTTGTGAAGGCATACAGGACGGAGATTGACAGATATTTAAAAGAGGGCAAGAATTATAAGTTTAATCCGGAAAGCTTAAATGAGGTTCTGAAGGTAAGCCACAGACCGTATACACATGGCTTCTATTTCGGCAAAACAGACGCAAATTCCCAGGTTTATGAAACAAGCTCATATATACGCGACTATGACATAGTCGGACTTGTGACGGATTATGATAAAAAGAGCGGAATTGCAACTGTCGAGCAGCGAAATAAGGTGTGTGCCGGCGACACGGTGGAGATAATGCAGCCGCATGAGGACTATTTTTCGCAGAAAATCGAATGGATAAAAAACAGCGAAGGCGAGAACATCACAAGCACACCGCATGCGCAGATGGTTTATACGATAAAGACGGATAAGCCTGTTGTGAAGGACGCAATAATACGCAAGGGAAAGCTTGTGAGCGGAAAGTAAGAAAAATTTGATAATAAAAATGACGGCATTATAAACCGTCATTTTTTAATACATTGAAAATCAATTTAAGTTCATGAAAATCATATGCTTATTTCGGATATCTCTTTGAACGCAGATATCTGCGTCTTCTTTTGCGCTTGATTTTTCTTGTTATAACCATGACGATAATAAGCGCAATCAGTATCAAAAGCGGAATTTTTACCCACAGCAGGTTGAAGAAACCGAAAATGCGGTTCATTATGAAAACGAAGAAGTCTCGCTTTACTTCAACTGTAGACACAAGCTCCACACTGCCGAGCTCATAGCCGTCATACGAATATGTCACTCTTCCCAAAACATCGCCGACAGCGATTGGGGCGAGGATATTGTCGTTTAAAGTAATCGTTTTTATCACATTTGCAATATCTGCATCGGCAGGCAAAAGTCCGTCAAGCTCATTTTTCGCCTCAAGCGTAACGGCATCTGCTCCCCAGCCCTCTTTAACCTTTGCCTCAGCAATGATTTCGCCCGGTCTTGCAATACTGCGTGTTTTGTAGTTATCAAAGCCGTACTCAAAAAGCGCCTTTGAGTCGATAAACGAATATATTGCGCCCGACTGCGGTTTTGCATTAAGCGTAACGGCAATAAGGTTTGTGCTTGATTTTGATGCCGATGACACAAGACAGTTGCCGGCCTGCGTCGTAAAGCCTGTTTTAATTCCTGTTGCATTGGCGTAAAAATATGAAGCGTTCTGATATGTCGATATAAGGTAATTTGTGTTTGTTATTGTACGGGAGTCGCTGTTTTTGTTTGTCGGCGGAATTGTGTATCTTGCTGTTGACACAACCTCGCGGAATTTGTCGTTCTGCATGGCGTAACGCGCCAGAATTGCCATATCGCGCGCTGTTGTGTAATGTTCGGGCGAATGAAGTCCGTGCGGATTTAAAAATTTTGTATTATTCATACCAAGCTCGCGCGCCTTCTCGTTCATCTTCACAACAAAGCTGTCAACATCGCCGCACATATACTCGGCAACAACGTTGCACGCTTCATTTGCGGAGGCAACGAGCATACCGTACAAAAGCTGCTCAACCGTAAGCTGTTCGCCCTCTTTTGTGCCCATGTTGCTGCCGTTTGAGGGGATTGACATAACTGCGTCATAGCTTGCGACAGCAACGCTGTCAAGCTGCAGATTTTCAAGCGCAAGCACGGCTGTCATGATTTTTGTTGTACTTGCGGGGTAAAGGCGCGTATCGGCATTTCGTTCAAACAAAACCCTGCCGGAGTTCGCGTCTATCAGGATTGCACCCTCGCTTATAATCTGCGGCGGCACAGACGCCGCGCCTGCCGGCAGCGTGAAAATATTTATAAGCATTGCCATAATAAGTACGGCGTAGATAAATCTTTTTTTCATATGTTAAAGCTCCTTTTCAAAAGAGTAAAAGTCGGGTATTTGCGTATAAAAAATAAATACTATAGCTAATTATAACAAAAAGAGAAAAATTTATCAACAATTTTTCAAACTTTAATTGCGCAGTATTGAAAAATTTTTGATAAAATGTTATTCTATATGCCGGTACATGTAAAAAAGTATTATTTCGGAGGTGCGGAATATGGGGAAATACAGCCATATATTGCTTTGCAGCGACCTTGACGGTACGCTTTTGGATAAAGAAGGGAAGATGTCGGGCGAAAATATTGATGCGATAAAATATTTCTGTGCCGAGGGCGGAAAATTTTGTATAGCAACGGGGCGGCTGCCTTCGCATTTGCTGCAGTTTGCGGATAAAGACTTTTTTAAATGCCCCATAATATGCAGCAACGGGGCGGCGATATACGATTTTGAAAAAGATGAAGTTTTATACAGCCGTCCGCTTGGCAAAAAACTGCCCGATTTAGTGGATTTTCTGGAAAAAAACAGTGGGCATGTGCTTGAAACCACACTTTTTGTAAATCTTGAAAAGGTTATGTGCATCGGCTTTTCCGAAAGTATAGAGCGGATACGGGAGCACATAAATCAAACAGTATATAAAATTGTTATGCGTACAGACAGTCCCGAAAGCGCGGTTACTCTGCGTGACAGACTGAAAGTATATTTCGGCGCCGATTTTAACTTTTCGCGAAGCTGGGATACCGGCGTTGAAATTCTTGACGCACACGCAACAAAAGGAGATACCATAGGAAAGCTGAAGGAAATTCTGGGCGGCGGATATTTTTGCATATGCGTCGGCGATTATGAAAACGATATCACAATGATTGAGAAGGCGGATTTGGGCTGCGCTGTGGCAAATGCGGTTCCTGAGGTCAAGCGTGCCGCAGGCAGGGTGGTTTGCTCAAACAATGAGTCGGCAATAAAGTATATTGTTGAAAATATATGCGGAGAGGTAAAATGAGGGCATATGCGCCGGATTTTAAAAGCACATGCATAAACGGATTTTGTGCCCCGAAAGAGAAAAATAATAAAGAAAAAAATTTTTGATTTTTCCATGTTGACTTTAGAACCATGCGTTTGTATAATGTAGGCATAAAGCATATTGAAAGGGGAAAAATTTATGAAGATTTTTGACGCTCATATACATGCGAAAAATACTGTGCCCGACCCCGAGGGGCTTATAAGAAAAATGGATAAGTACGGAATATACGGCGGCTGCATATTTTCAAACCACCCGATTGGCGACGGAGCGCCCGGCGGAACGTCTTTTGACGAAAGGCTTGAAGAGGCGCTTGCATGGTGCAGGGGATATGAGGACCGTCTGTTCCCGATTTTGTATATAACGCCTTATGAGGATAATATCACGGAAAATATAAAAAAAGCCGTTGAAAGAGGGATATGCGGTTTTAAAATAATATGCAGCAATTTTCATGTCTATGAGCCGCAGTCCATAAAAGTACTCACGGAAATTGCAAAGCTCGATAAGCCCGTATTCTTCCATTCGGGCATATTATGGGACGAAGGAAATTCGCGCTCGGTATGCAGCAAGCCGCTTGATTTTGAAGCGCTTCTGAACATTGAGGGGCTAAGATTTTCGCTCGCACACTGCGGCTGGCCGTGGATAGATGAATGCATCGCTTTGTACGGCAAATTTTTAAATTCGGGAAATTACAGAAACACTGCGGAAATGTTTTTTGATACAACGCCGGGAACGCCCGAAATATACAGAAAAGAGCTTCTGACAAAGTTATACACGTTGGGCTATGATGTCGGAGATAATGTTATTTACGGCAGCGACTCGACTGCGGACAGCTATGTTGAGGATTTTGCGGCGAAGTGGATTAAGATTGACAATGAGATAATGGACGAGCTTGGCGTTTCTCTGGAAAACCGCGAAAAAATGTATAATAAAAATATTATGAGGTTTCTGGGAAAAACGGAGACGAAAATTGAGCATTTCCGCCCCGAAGCCAATAAGGCGGAGCTTTGGAGCTGTGAGAATAAGGAAGTATATAAAATAATTGAGAGTTTTTATAAAAAGCTTAGTTTTCCGCAGGAGCACGATAGGGAATTTTATGAGGCGCTCGGAGAAATAAAGATTTCCGACGCAATTTCGGCAGACAGATATAATCTCAGCGAAAAAGACGGAAAACGCAATCTGCTGTCATATCTTTTTATGTGTAAGGCGCTGAAGGAAAAATATGACTCGAAAAATATCCCCGAAAGTGTGTTTTATGACACGGTATACGATATAGTGCGGTGGACAAATGTGTACTCGGATATTAAAAGCGAGCTTTATCTCGGTGAGTTGGCATGGCTCTCGAACCACTTTAAAATGAAGCTTTTCAAACTCGGAAGGCTGCAGTTCTGCATGGGGAAATGTGAATATGATATTCCCGGAAAAGGGCTTAAAAAGGGCGATGACGTTCTTGAAATTCATATTCCTTCCGGCGGTGCGTTGGATATTGATGAATGCAGAAAATCGATTTGCCGCGCAAAGGAATTTTTTGCGAAATATTTTCCGGAGTTTGAGTATAAGGCGTTTATCTGCCACTCGTGGCTGCTTGATGATACGTTAAAAGAGCTTTTGCCGAAGGAGAGCAATATAATCAGATTTTCGGATATGTTTGAAAAGGCGCATAAGGAAAAATCGGACTTGATTTTGAAATTTGTGTTTAAGTGGAATACGGCGAGGTATAATGTAAAGTATGCCGTGTGCAACTCGTCTTTTGCGCAGAAAGTAAAGAATTATGCAATGTCGGGGAAAGATTTTTATATAGTATACGGAGTTATTGATAAATGATGGAATTTGTTTAAGTCCGAATGAGGTATAAAATTTGTAAAAAATCAAGCGGCGGTTTTGTCGCTTGATTTTTTTATCCATAAACACTAAGAAAGTTTTGAACAAGAAATAATGAAAAAAACACCGTAATTCTATCAAAATTACGGTGGACTTCTGGCGGAGAAGTTCAAACTTCTCTCAATATCCTAATCATTCATACACGCAAAATACACGACATGGTTTGATTGTAGTTTCTTATACGGCAATATGAGGAATATGCTTTTTTTTAATTTTTTATGATATACTTTACCGCATTGTACAAGTAAAACACACATGTTCTTATTAATACGAATTAATCTTTATTCGCTTTATCATAGTAATATCCGCACAAATCTTCAGCACCCTCATCGCAAGAATATATTCCCCCACATCTAACACAAGTTAATATTTCATTTTCTTCGCCACAATTTATACAATGCCCATACGGATATAATTCATCATCAATTGATATATATTCTTGATTGCAATTCCAACAAGGAAAATCTGCTACTGGCTTTGATTCTCCCTCTGTAATATGCAAATGTAGACGAGAATCTACTTCTGCTTTTATTGGGTTCATTTCATTTTGTATATAGTCTTTTAACTCCGAAATAAATTCGTTAAATAAAATGTCTTCAAAATACGATTCACCATCTGGAATATAATAACACTCCATACCGTCTTCGTGTGTAGCGCCATTATATCACAATCACGGCAAAAACAAAAGATGAAATGATAGAAAAATATCATTTTACACGCAAGCAGCAGGAAGCGCTCGATACGCTTTTGGAGCAAGATGAGGTGCTGATTTCCATAGCGCAGTCGCTCGCAGTGTCAGACCGGGCCGCACAGGATATTTTGAAAAATTTACCCGACAGTTTATCAGCGGAGCGAAAGAAGGTTATAAAAGCCGCCTGCTCGCTTGTAGATAAGGTTAATTATTTTTGGGGCGGTAAATCGTCTGCTAACGGCTGGGACTCAGAATGGGGCAAGCTGAAAACAGTATCGGCAGAAGGCAGCAAAACAACCGGGACAAAAAGACCTTTCGGACTTGACTGTTCAGGTTTTGTTACTTGGAGCTTTATCAATTCCGGGTTTAATGCGTCAAACATAGGACACGGAACGAAAGGACAAATCGCAAAGTGCAGCCGAATATCTTGGAGCAGCGCTCAAGCCGGGGATTTAGCCTTTTACGGTGATTTATCTCACGTCGGAATCGCTGCCGGAAAGGACGCTGACGGAAACATTCTTGTTATCCATTGTTCGAGCGGTAATAATAATGTCGTTATCACAACAAACAGTGGTTTCGGTTTCGCGGCAAGACCGAGGTGCTATTAAAAACAAAAGACAGCGGGGAGCATTTCTATATGCCTTTCGCTGTCTGTATGAAAGAACCACACAACCGAGAATTATTCTCTGCTGTGTGGCTCT
>CAKSHB010000015.1 GCA_934456295.1 uncultured Clostridia bacterium
GTTTGCAGGTACGCCGTCCTTTGTCCAATACAAAAAGCTTTTGCCGTCGGGAATTTGCGAACGGTCAAGTTTAACCGTCACAAGCTCGCCGTACTTATATTTTCCACCGCCGCTGCCGTCTGTCACGCTGACATTATATGTGTTTGCGGCAACTTTGTATGAGGCGGTGTATATGCGGTTTGAACCCACATTCTCAACAGGGATTTGTGCGCCTGTATACAGGGAGGGCTGCTTTTCTCCGTCAAGAATCCAGCCGTCAAATATGCAGCCCGGCATGGACGGCGGTGCGGGAACCTCAAAGTTTCCGGAACTTTTGTGGTCCGATTTTATTATTCTGCCGTTTTTATCGACAAACATCACAAAACGGTATTCTTCCGACGAGGCACCGAATACCGCTGTAATCGATTTATCGGAGCCGAGATAAAATCTGCATGTTTTGTCTGTGGTAATTACACGCCGTGTGTTGCCGTCGCGCCAGTATAAAAATTTTCCGCCCGTTTCGTTTGCTGTGAGTACAAATTCTGTGCCGACGGGATATGTACCGGACCTCGATGAGTGCCAGTTTTTCTCGCTCTCAAGTCCTTTGTCCTGTATGATTTCGCCCATGCTGCTGACGCTTGCGCTCAGATATGCGGTTTTTGGCGCCGCGCTCTGATTTGCAATCAATACCGTATGCAGCGCATAAACGCCGTTGTACATAGCCATAACCGTAACCTGTCCGTTTTTAAACGGAGTAACAACGCCCGAGGAATCAATATATGCAATATCGCCGCCCTCGGCAACAGACCATAAAGGCGAAACAATTTCGCCGTTAAAGCGAGTAAACAGCTTTGTCGTATAACCGCTTTGCGTTATTGCAGAATCGCCGTAGATTATAAGTTCCCCCGACGCATAAGCGCAGGGGTATGGTGCATGGGAAAATATAATCATAATGGTCAAAAGCATGCACAGCATAAGCCTCATATATCTATTCATCCGATATTTCTCCTTATTTATTCTATTTAAATTATATCAATCCGTATGCGCAATGTCAAGAAGGTTAAATTTGTCAGGTGTTTTATACTGTTTTGCACTTTTGCGGCGGGAAAATGAATTTTTCACGGGGACTGGGGCTTGGTGATATTTTGTTAAGAACCTCGTTAGTGAGCGAATACAGGAAAATTATCCGTCAAAAAGACCAATCCGTGATTTTGGAGATTTTCAAATAATATACATAAAAACAAAAAATTCCGTGACTTTTCAGTGGACGGAATTTGTTTGTTTTTTTCTTTCTAAAACTTATCTTATGCGTCCGAATGCCCAAGGGTCGGCATCATCGCCGAGAAATTCCTTTACGGAATTTGTTGCTCTGCACAGACGCGATACAGTATCGTCGGACAGCTTTATGTCGGCGCCTTTTGCGTTCTGCAAAGCCTGTGCGCCTGTACGTCCGCCGGCGATAACACTTGTAATCCCCGGCTGAGCCAGACTCCATGCAAGCGCAACATCTGCCATATCTTCACCGATTTCGGCACATATGTTTCTTATGTCGTCAATCGCTTTAAACGCTATCTCCTCACAGCCGTCGCCGCCGTGGCGGACACCCGGGTGTTTTTTTGAAAATACTTTTGTGCGCGCTCTTCCCTCGGGGAATGACTCGGCGGTTTTATATTTTCCCGACAGCAAGCCCTGTGCAAGAGAACTGTACGTAAGTATACCGATGTTGTTTTCGATACATTTCGGCACAATGCTGTATTCGATGCCGCGGAAAAGCATGTTGTATGCAAGCTGGTCCGATACAACACAGCCGAAGCCGATAATATCGTCCAAATCGCCCGTTCCGAAATTTGAAACACCGATTTCTCTGATTTTACCCTGTTTTTTTAATGTGAGCATGGCGTCAATCGTTTCGTCAAGCGGAATTTCGCGACTCGGCCAGTGAATTTGGTATAAATCGATGTAATCCGTACCCAGACGTGTCAGACTTTGCTCGCATGCTTTGATGAGGTCATCGCGTCTGAGGTGATCGGGGGCAGCCTTTGAAAAAATTGTTACCTTTTTTCTGTCATCGCCGAGAGCTTTGCCGAGAAGGCTTTCTGTGTATCCGTTTGCATAGCTTTCCGCCGTATCAAACGATGTGATGCCTGCATCAAGCGCCGCGCGGACTGTTTCGATAGAGTCTTTTTCGTCTTGAGCGCCCCAGTTGCTGTCACCGGTAAACGTCATACAGCCGAGTGTAACGGCTGAAATTGTAAGCGTTGAATTTCCTAATCTGCGATACTGCATTATCATAGACCTCCGTTAATTTTATTATCCCCCGTATATGGGCAGCTTCAGCGCCCTTCATACATTAATTATACATTTACATTATAACTTTTTCATGCATATAAGGAGAAGTAAAAAAAGGTTTTTTATGTGGACAAAACGCGCATATTGTGTTAAGGTTATAAAGAGGAGAAAAAGACGGAGGCGGACATTATGAAAATTAATTCTGCTGTTGCGGTCAACAACCGTGCCGGCGAAGGTATTGTGCACAGCCATGATGTGTGGGAGCTTATTTTGGCATGCGGCGGTGAGGGTAATATTATTGTTGAAGGAAAACCGTACCGTTTTAAAAGGGGAACGGTTGTATGTGTGCCGCCGAAATTGGTACATTATAATGTATCGGACGCGGATTATTCGCACATTGCGCTCAGAGTGGACAAATTTGTAAATCCGTTCGGCAAGAATTCTTCGGTTTTCTATGATGACGAGGAGAGAACCTTTGAAACAATCGCAGGAATTCTTCTGCGGACATTTTATAAAAAGGAAAAAGGGCGCAGCCTTATGCTGGACTCGCTCTGCATGGTGCTTTACGGGTTTATTTTGGGCAGAGTCGGAGAAGATGAGGGAAACAGTGCGGCAAAAATAGCTGAAAATATAATCATTTCACGCTTTTCCGACCCTGAGTTTTGCGTTTCAGATATGTATGCACAAATGCATTACAGCGAGGCGCACTTGCGGCGGATATTTACGGAATATGCAGGCATGCCGCCGACAGAGTATCTTACACATCTGCGTATGGAGCATGCAAAAACCATAATCGGATATGATGACAAAATTTCGCATATTGCGCTGTGTTCGGGGTTTTATGACGCACGTTATTTCTCTCGTGTTTTCAAAAAATATTTCGGAATTGCGCCTCAGGAATACAGAAAAAGCATTATCGAAAAAGAAAATAAAAAAAATACTTGACATGCGGGAATATATAGGGTAAAATATCTAAAGTGTAAAGCGAAACGGCTTTACAGACATGACAGATACGGATATTGAGCGTGTAAAATAACCAATAGGAAAAAAATCGCAAAGAGGCGATATCCGCAGAACAGGGAAAGATTGCTTATCCGGAAACTGTTTATAAAAAAGTTTATCTATAAAATGAAACGGGAGTGTGAGTAATGAGCAAGGATTTGAATGTCAGTGTGCTTTTGGATTTTTACGGGCAGCTGCTCACACAGAAACAGAATGACGCGCTCGACTTATACTATAACCAGGATTTGTCGCTGTCGGAGATTGCGGCTCATATGGGCATAACAAGGCAGGGAGTGCGCGATAATATAAAGCGCGGCGAGACGCAGCTGCGCGGGTATGAGAGCGAGATCGGGCTTGCCGGAAAGTTTTCGCGCGTGAGTGCATTGTGCGATATTGTGAACGGATATGTAAATAAGCTTGCGGAGATGGGGCTCAGCGACAGTGCAAACGAATATCTGACGGATATATCATATCATCTGAAGCAGATAGAAGAGATTGTTTAGATAATACAAGAAATTGTTTAAATGAAGAAATTGTTTGGACGGCAGATATGTACGGGAAGATACAGGGTTTAAAAGCGATTGTCTGACATTGCCCGAACGGGCGGAAACGGAGTAGTATATATGGCATTTGAGAGCTTGGGTGAAAAGCTTCAGGGCGTTTTTAAAAAACTTCGCGGAAAAGGAAAGGTATCGGAGGCTGATGTAAAAGAGGCTATGCGCGAGGTTAAGCTGGCGCTGCTTGAGGCTGACGTTAACTTTAAAGTTGTAAAAGAGTTTGTTGCAAAGGTGAGCGAAAAGGCTGTCGGCAGCGAAGTGCTTGAAAGCCTTACGCCGGGGCAGCAGATTATAAAAATAGTAAATGAAGAACTCACGGAGCTGATGGGCGGCGCACAGGCGAGGGTGACATTTTCATCAAAACCGCCGTCGGTGTTTATGCTTGCAGGTTTGCAGGGTGCAGGTAAAACAACCACATGCGCAAAGCTTGCCGGCTCAATAAAAAAGCAGTTTGACAAAAGACCGCTGCTGGTGGCATGCGACGTATACCGTCCTGCCGCAATAAAGCAGCTTGAGGTTGTCGGCTCACAGCTCGGCATACCCGTCTTTACGATAGAAGGCTCAAAAAACCCCGTTGAAATTTCGCGTGCGGCGGTTGAACATGCAGCAAAACACGGCAATGACCCAGTGATTATCGATACGGCGGGACGGCTTCATATAGACGAGGCGCTGATGGGTGAGCTGTGCGATATAAAATCGGCGGTAAGTCCTAACGAGATACTGCTCGTTGTTGACGCAATGACGGGCCAGGACGCTGTAAATGTTGCAAAAAGTTTTAACGAGCAGCTCGGCGTTGACGGAATTATACTCACAAAGATGGACGGCGACGCGAGAGGCGGCGCCGCGCTGTCGGTAAGACATGTTACGGGCAAGCCTATAAAATATGTCGGCATGGGCGAAAAACTCAGCGACCTTGAGCCGTTTTACCCCGACAGAATGGCATCGAGGATACTCGGCATGGGCGATGTGCTGACTCTTATCGATAAGGCACAGGAGGCATTTGATGAAAAACAGGCGGCGGAGCTTGAGAAAAAGCTTGCGACAAGCGGACTTGACCTTGAGGACTTTTTGGAACAGCTTCAGCAGATAAAAAAGATGGGACCGCTTGAGCAGGTTATATCAATGATGCCTGGTATCGGCACAAGGTTGCCGAAAGATGTGTCGATTGACGATAAGCAGCTTGCGCGCCCGGAGGCAATCATACGCTCGATGACGCCGAAGGAAAGGCGCAATCCGTCGATAATAAATGCAAGCCGCAAGGTGAGGATTGCGAACGGCGCCGGGGTGAAGGTTCAGGACGTGAATGCTCTTCTGAAGCAGTTTGAGCAGATGCGTTCGATGATGAAGCAGTTTTCGTCGCCGAAGGGCAGAAAGAAAATGAAGAAAATGCGTTTTCCTTTTGCGTGATGTTTGATTAACATTTGTTTATGCTTACTTAATTTATTTTATAAATTTAAGATAAGATAAAAGCGGGGTATGCCCCGTATCAATAAAATTTGGAGGTGAATTTAAAATGGCAGTAAAAATCAGATTGAAGAGAATGGGCGCTAAAAAGTCCCCTTTTTACAGAGTTGTTGTAGCTGATTCGAGATATCCGCGCGATGGCAGATTTATCGAGGAAATCGGAACATACAACCCGATGGCTGAGCCTGCAGAGGTTAAGGTTGATGCCGACAAGGCAAAGCAGTGGATCGCAAACGGTGCACAGCCTACCGATACAGTAAAGGTATTGCTTAAGAAAGCAAACATTCTGTAATCAAAAACCGGAGGACACAGTTATGAAAGAGGTTTTGGAAGTATTGGCAAAATCGCTTGTTGATAATCCCGATGCGGTTTCGGTGACGGTTGTTGAAGGTGAGCGCGAAACAGTGCTTGAGCTTCGTGTTGCCGATGACGATATGGGCAAGGTTATAGGCAAGCAGGGACGTATTGCCAAAGCAATCAGAACGGTTGTGAAAGCGGCGGCAAGTCGTGAAAACAAGCGTGCGGTTGTTGAAATCATAGGCTAAATGTGAGATGGGGCGCGTACGGCGCCCCATTTTAACAGTGCGGGCTTTTAAAATACGGCTGATTTGAGAGGAAAAGCATTATGAAAAATATGACGCTGCAAGTGGGTCAGATTGTGAATACACACGGACTTCGGGGCGAAGTTAAAATTGTCACATGGACAAATTCGCCCGATGTGTTTGAAACTCTGTCACATGTATATACAGACGTAAAATCCGAAAAAAAGACCGATACGGGCAGGAATGTAAAGGAAGAAAAAAAGACTTTTGAAAAAGAAAAAAAGACTCTTGAGATTACATCAATCAAATACCAGAAGGGTAATTTGATTGTGAAATTTAAAGGGATTGATACTATAGATGAGGCACAGAAATATAAAAACAAGGTGCTATATGTTAACCGCGAACAGCTTGGCGAGCCTGAGGAGGGGTATTATATATGCGACCTCATAGGCTGCAATGTTTTTACGGATGGCGGACAGGATTTGGGCAAGGTCTGCGATGTTTTCAAAACGGGCAGCAACAGCGTGTATGCTGTGCGCACACCTGAGGGCAAACAGATACTTCTGCCCGAGATTGATGAGGTTGTTTTGTCGGTGGATATCGAAAACGATAAAATTATTGTGCATATTATAGACGGTTTGCTTGACTGAAATATAATTTGCTTGATTGAGTTAAGGAGGACGGCATATGCGTTTTGATGTTCTGACGCTGTTTCCGGACATGTTTGAGGCGGTGCTCGGCGACAGCATTATCGGCAGAGCGCGCACAAACGGGCTTATAGAGCTGAACTTTATACAGATACGCGATTTCAGCACGGATAAGCACAGACGTGTTGACGATTACCCGTATGGGGGCGGCACGGGTATGCTTATGAGCGTGCAGCCTATCTATGACGCATATACGAGCGTCGCGGGCGGACTCGGTTATAAACCGCTCACTGTTTATATGTCGCCGCAGGGGAGAGTGTTTGACCAGAAGTGTGCGCTTGAGCTGTCGAAGGAGGAACATATTGTAATTTTGTGCGGACATTATGAAGGAGTTGACGCGCGTGTGCTTGAAGAGATTGTCGATATGGAAATTTCAATCGGCGACTATGTTCTCACAGGCGGCGAAATTCCTGCGATGGCGGTCATAGATGCGGCGGCAAGGCTTGTGCCTGGGGTGCTTTCGGAGGAAAGCTCATATACGGGCGAGTCACATTTTAACTCGCTGCTTGAATATCCGCAGTATACGCGTCCGCCCGAAATTCTGGGCAGAAAGGTGCCTGAGGTCCTTATGAGCGGACATCATGCAAACATCGAAAAATGGAAGCGTGAAAAATCACTTGAGGTGACATATAAGAAACGTCCGGATATGCTTGAGAGAGCAGATTTGAGCGAAAGCGACAGAAAATTTCTGAAAAAACTCGGAGAGCAGAATACGGGAGAAAAGTAACTTTTTTGTTAACGGCGGAATTATATGGACAACACCGCATTTATATGGTAAAATACGCTTGTTAAAATATAAAACGGAAATATAAAACAGCATAGAAGTATGCAAATTGAACATCGGAGGGAATATGAAAATGGCTGAAAACACGAAAATGCTTGAAAGTGCAAAAAAGTTTGTGCTTGAAAAAACGGCGCAGAATGATAAGAAAATAGGAGATTTGTTTCCGCACGCAACCGAGGACGGAGTTTTTGACAGAAAGGAAGGCTGCGGCTGGACGGGCGGATTTTATACGGGACTTAACTATCTTTGCTATGAGATGAGCAAAGATGAGTTTTATCTGAAGGCTGCGCGTGCGCCGCTGTTCAGACTGAAAAAAGCTCTTGATGAGAAAGGTACCCGTCTGGGTCATGATATAGGCATGCTGTTTTCGCCTTCATACTATGCCGACTACAGAATAACGGGCGATGAGGAGTCGAAGAAGGTTACGGTTGAGGCAGGAGAAACGCTTCTCCGCCGTTTCAAGAGCGTCGGCGGATACATACAGGCATGGGACCGGTGGGGAGATGACGAGTTTAGCAGAGAAAACCTGACGCGCATGATTATTGACTGCATGTATAATCTGCCTTTGCTGTTTCGCTGCTATGAGCTGACGGGTGAAAAGAAATTTTATGATGCGGCATACACACATGCAAAGACTGCGCAGAAGTATCTTGTGCGCGATGACTTTACAACGCCGCATACGTTTGTGTTTAATGAGGACGGGACGCCGAGATATGAGCGCACACATCAGGGCGCTGCCGATGATTCGTGCTGGGCGCGCGGTCAGGGCTGGGCTATAACGGGCTTTGCTATGGCGCACAGATTTACGGGCGATGAGAGCTTTGTTGAAACGTCGAAAAAATGTGCGGAGGTGTTTTTGAAGCTTACGGAGGAGGATTTAATTCCGAAGTGGGATTTGATATATAAGGGCAATGATGATGAGCCTCTCGACACATCTGCGGCAGGTATTATCGGAAACGGCTTCATGGAGCTTTATGATATAACCAAGGACGAAACGTATAAGGATACGGCGTATCGGATTTTGGAAAATCTTTATGAAAAATACAGCTCGGAAAATGATGCGGAGTATGAGGGACTTATAAAAGAGGCAACGGGACATAAGCCTGCCGGCAGAAACATCAGATGTTCACTCATATACGGCGATTATTATTTTGTTGAGCTTTTGTCGAGATTTATGGGAACATCAAAGGGGTACTGGTAATATTAATTATAAAAAATGGGCGGCTGCCGGAGGCGGACCGCTCATTTGACTGTGTAAAGGTATAAAAATTTTGATAAAGGTCCGAAAGTCGGTCTGCTCGGCGTTATGTGTGCGGCAGATATTTTATTTCGGTCATAAATACGGAAAATCGGCGCGGAGGGAAAATGAAAGAAACGGCTGCGGAAAAGTGTCTGATATACGGAAAAAATTTAATATGCGGCAGGGATTTGGCGCGCGACAGACAAGGATTTTTCATAAAGCTTGCGCTTGCGGCAATGCTTTTGCCGACGGGATGCTTTTTATGTTCGCTTGCGGTGATGATGTTTGGCGGGAAAACGGGAGGATATGCTCTGATTTTGCCTTCGGCGCTTATGACTATATACGGCATATGGCGCGACCGTAAATTTGCGGCGGCAGCGGCGGCTGTGTGTGTTATATTGGCGGTATGGGCGGCTGTGTGTGCCGCTGTGTATGATTGCGCCTATGATTCCATGAACTATCACAAACAGGCGGTGATTGCGCTGCGTGAGGGGTGGAATTTTCTGTATGGTACTGCGGAGGCGTCAAACCCTCTGTCGGGCTATCTCGATATACCGCTTTGGCTGAATAATTATCCGCGCGGAATATGGGTCACATCTGCCGCTGTGTATGATTTGACATCTCATCTTGAAACGGCAAAATCGGTCAACATATTGTTTGTTATGACGGTGTTTGCAGCCTCGTTTGACGTTATGAGAAGGGTGTACTGTGCAGGAAGAGCAAAGAGTACGGTGTATGCATTGCTGTTTTCAATTAACCCCGTGTTTGTAAGTCAGCTGTTTACTTCTTATAACGATTTGGCTGCGGGAGCGCTTGTGATTACGGCGCTTCTGATGTGCATAGAAATTATCGAGGGGAAAATAAACTCATACGGCTATGTGCTGCTGTTTTGCGTGAATGCGTTTTCATGCAATGTAAAATTCAGCGTGCCGGTTATGATAGGGGCGGAATTGTTTGCATGCGGTATTGTATGTGCCTGTAAATGGCGCAGAGAACCGAAACGGCTTATCAAGCCCGTGTGCATTGTGCTTGCATCGTTCGTTTTCGGTGCCGGCGTGCTGGGCTTTAACCCATACATAACACATATTATGCAGGGGAAAAATCCGGCATATCCTCTTATGGGTGACGGCAAGGTTGATATTGTTTCAAACAATCTGCCGGCAGGATTTGATGAAAAAAACGGTGCGGAAAGATTGTTTTTGTCGGTTTTCGGAAAAACGGACAATAGTCTTGACATTGCACCCGAGATAAAGCTTCCGTTTACATTTGATGAAAATGAATGGAAATTTTTGTCTGATCCCGATGTGCGCACGGGCGGTTTTGGAGTATGGAGCGGAGGAAGTGTGATTATTTCTGCGGCGCTTTTTGTTCTGTTTATATGCAGACGCGGCAAGCGGAATATGGCAGTCTGTTATGTTTCGCTTTCATATGCACTTGCCGTGCTTGTGCTGATGGGGACGGTTTTTCCCGAGTCATGGTGGGCAAGGTATTCGTCGTATCTGTATTATGTGCCCTTATTTGTTTTGCTTTGCGCGGATAGTGCAAGGCTTTGCAGCGTAAGTGTGACAGCTCGGCTGCTCAGCTTTATGTGTGCGTTTGCGGTGTTCGTGAACAGCGCGCTGACTTTATGTGCGGTGATTTCTATGGAGGCACGTGTGACAGCGGATATAAACTATCGTCTGGAGCAGATAAAAAGCAGCGGCGGAAAAATACGCGTGAGGGTAAATGATTTTCCGTCGCACATAAAGCTTTTTGAAGAATACGGAATTGATTATGAAGTAAGTCATACGGCGCTTGATGAGCCGCAGATTTTCTATATAAGCACGAAATATGAGTATATAAAATAGTATGGTCAAAAATATTATGCATGGCAGGGTGGTTTTTGTGGCGGCGGATAAATCGGGGAAAAAATTAATAAGCAAAAAAGAAAAAAACAAATCGGAGAGCATTGCGGCAAAAAGCATAAACAGACTGCGTTCGTTCCGATATATGCTGATACTTGAAGGGGCGCTTACGGGCGCACTTTCATCGGCTGCTGTTGTGTTTTTCCGCGTTATGCTTGAAAAGGCGGACGAACTGCGCAAATTTATAATTGCTTCATGCACGGGCAATGTGTGGCTTACGTGTGCATGGCTTGCCCTTCTTGCGGCATTGTCGTTTGCGGTGTATTTTCTTGTGAAATATGAGCCGTATATATCGGGCAGCGGCATACCTCAGGTTGAGGGCGAAATGGCAGGGTGTATTGAGCAAAACTGGTTTCGTGTGCTCATATGCAAACTTGCCGGCGGCATAATAAGCGTCGGCTGCGGACTGTCGCTTGGGCGCGAAGGACCGAGCATACAGCTCGGCGCAATGACGGCGAAGGGCTTTGCAAAGCTGACGAAGCGTGTTAAAACGGAGGAAAGGCTCGTTATAACGTGCGGCGCGGGAGCGGGTCTTGCGGCGGCATTTAACGCACCTCTGGCAGGCGTTCTTTTCTGCCTTGAGGAAATGCATAAAAACTTTTCGGCAGAGGTCATTCTGTCGGTAATGGCGTCGTCGGTTACGGCTGATTTTATATCGAGCAATGTGTTCGGACTTGAGCCTGTGTTTGCATTCAGCGTGCCGCATATGATGCCTCTCGGCATGTATGGACATGTGGTCGCGCTTGGGCTGATACTCGGCTTGTTCGGCGCATTGTATAATAAAAGTATAGGCTTCTTTCAGAATATGTATATAAAAATTCCGCCATGCATAAGGCTGCTTGTGCCGTTCCTGTGCGCAGGAGCGCTCGGCTTTGTTCTGCCGCAGATTTTGGGCGGCGGACATGCGCTTGCAATGCAGGTGTCGGCAGGCACATATGCACTCGGCTTTTTGTGCTTGCTTTTGGCGGCAAAATTTGTGTTTTCGATGCTGAGCTTCGGTTCGGGCGCACCGGGGGGGATTTTTTTGCCGCTGCTTGTTATGGGTGCAATGACGGGCGCAATATATTTCGGTGCGGCAGACAGCTTTTTCAAAATGGACGCATCGCTGCTGTCAAATTTCATAATTCTCGGCATGGCGGGATATTTTTCCGCGATAGTGCGCGCACCGATAACGGGAATTATTTTGATAAGTGAAATGACAGGCTCGTTTTCACATCTGCTCACTTTGTCTGTGGTGTCGCTTTTTGCTTATACGGTTCCCGATTTGATGAAGGTTAAACCTATATATGAACAGCTGCTGGAACGCATATTGGCAGGAAAAAAGCACGCCGCCGTTCAAAAGAGCGAAAAGGTGCTTGTTGAGAGCGTTTTGTGCCATGGCTGCGCGGCGCAGAACTGCACAGTCGGCGATATTGACTGGCCGGAGGGGTGTTTGGTTGTATCTGTTGTGCGCATGGGCGAAGAAATTGTGCCTAAAGGCAATACGCTTTTGTGTGCCGGCGATATGATTTCGCTTTTGTGCGATACAAAAACAGTGTTTGAGCTTAAAAAAATGCTGGAATTGAAATGTGAGAGTGTTGTGCGCGAAAAATGAAAAAATGGCCGAAAAACGTTTGCGCAGGTGTTGATTTTGCACCAAAAATTTGCTAAAATATAAATGTGATTTATGATTACGGATTAATTTGATTGCAATTACTTTTGAAAACGCAAACGGAAGCGGAAACGGCAATGCGTTGCGGAGGCAGTACATATGAGAAAATACGCATGGATATATGTTATAATAACAGTGGTTCTTGCGATATGGGGAGTACGTTATTTTACAAACAGACATGTTCAGACAAGCGTGGTTCGTATCGCGCAGCATGAGGACAGCGTGAGTGCGTCGGGAGTCATAGTGAGAAATGAAACCGTATATACGGCGGAAACGGGCGGAAGTCTGCAATCGCAGGTGAGCGATGAAACTCGGGTTGCAAAGGGCAAAAAGATTGCGTCGCTGTATACCGACGGAATTGATTCCGCACTTAAAGCGGAGCTTGACGGTATAAATGATAAAATATCAAGGCTTGAGGCGTCAACTTCACAGACACAGGTTTTCGGAAATGATATAGCGACGGTTGAAACAAGGGTAAAATCGGGCGTAAACGAGCTTGTTGGCGCATCGGTGTCGAATGATTTGTCAAACCTTGCCGTTGTTGCAAAGGAGCTTTCGGAGCTGTCGGGGGCGCAGAGCGAAATGTCGGGCGATAAGAGCCCGCGCCAGAATGCGCTGAATGAATTATATACCAAGCGGAAGGAAACGGAAGGGCGCATACAGTCTGCAAAGAAAGACATTTATTCAAAGGCTGCCGGAGTTTATATATCGGGTGTTGACGGCTGTGAGAACATATTGACGCCCGACGCTGTAAAAAACATGGGACCCGAGCAGTTCAACGGACTGAATATACCGAAACGCAGCGAAACAAAAGAACATTATTCAGCAGGCGAAACGATATGCAAAACAGTTGACAACGGCATATGGTATGCTGCGGCTGTGGTAAATGCGGACAGCGTGTACGGTTTGTCGGCAGGAAAGAGCCTTAAAATACGCATGCCGGAGCTTGACGGTACGGCTGTGAACGGACAGGTTGAGTATATTTCGGAAAACAGCGGCGGACAAGCGCTTGTGATGGTATCATCGCGGCAGTATATAAAAGGGGTATACAGCGAGCGGTGTGTAAAGCTCGATTTGATAATGAACACATATTACGGGTTTGAAATTCCGATGAGCGCAGTGCGCGTGAGCGGAGAAGATACCGGCGTTTTTGTGAATACGGACGGTGTTGCCAGATTTAAAAAGGTAAATATTCTTTATAAAAACAACGATATTGCAATTGTTGAGAAAAGCGAGCAGAATGACCGGCTGAGGCTGTATGACCCCGTGATTGTGAACGGCAGCAGCGTTGAGGCGGGAGAGATAATAAACTGACTGTTATATTTTAAAATAAGGAAGCGGTAGTATGGCGGACAGAAAACATGAAATATCGGAGAACATAAAACGTGTAAAAGAAAAAATAGCGAATGCGGCGCTGAAGTCGGGGCGCAGCGAAAAAGACATCACGCTCGTATGCGTGACGAAGAATTTCGGCGCTGAGGATATAGAAACGGCGCTGGAATGCGGCATAACGGATATAGGCGAAAACCGCGTGCAGGAGATGTGCGGCAAATATGAGCTTGTGAAGCCGCAGAAATGGCATCTGATAGGGCATTTGCAGACAAACAAGGTGAAATACATTATCGATAAGACGGACATGATACAGTCTGTTGACTCTGTTCATCTGCTTGAGGAAATTGAGCGTCAGGCAGAAAAACACGGTGTGACGGCACAAATCCTTTTGCAGGTTAATACGTCGGGCGAGCAGACAAAATTCGGAACATCGCCCGAAGAGCTGTACGAGCTTGCGCACAGAGCGTCCGGGATGGAGCATGTGAAGGTACGCGGACTTATGACAATTGCGCCGTTATACGTCAATAATGTTTCAGACAGATTACATTTTTGTAACACACATAAGCTCTATATTGACATTGCGGAAAAGAAATATGATAATATAAGTATGGATTATCTGTCTATGGGTATGAGCGGCGATTTTGAGGAAGCGATAATGTGCGGCTCGAACATGGTCAGAGTCGGAAGTGCAATTTTCGGCAGAAGAGTATATTAGGATTTAAATACAGGGGGTAAGGAAAATGGGATTTATGGATAAGATGAAGTCGGCAATAGGTCTCGGTGAAGAGGATTATTATGACGAGGACGATTTGATAACAAACAACTACTATGACGAGGAAGAAGAGGAAGAGCCGCGTCAGACGGGCTTCGGAAGAAAGAACAAGGTTGTAAATATCCATGCCACGACTCAGCTCAAGGTTGTTGTAATGCAGCCCGAGAGCTTTGAAGATGCGCGCGGAATTGCAGACCATCTTAAGACGAAAAAGCCGGTTATAATAAATCTTGAAGGTCTTGAAACAGATACGGCAAGACGTGTTGTTGACTTTCTGAGCGGCGCCGTATACGGACTTGACGGAAACATACAGAAGGTTGCTGCCGGAATATTCCTTATTGCCCCGTATAATGTAAGCATTATGGGTGATTTTAAGGACGAACTTAAGAATAAAGGTCTGTTTAACTGGACAAATTAGAAATCGGAATATATTGTTAAAGGTGGCAGATAGATTGGTTGTTGTTAAGCTTGCACTGAGTTATTTTTTGGATTTGGTAATGTGGCTTGTGGTAATCCGGTGCGTCCTTTCATGGATACCGAATTTTTATAACAGGTTTGTTGAAGTTGTGTATAAGCTTACCGATCCGGTTTTGCTGCCGGTTCAAAAATTAATCAGCAGATTTATGGGCGGCAGGCCGATGATAATTGACCTATCGCCTATTGTTGTATTTTTTTTGATACAGTATGTTATAAGACCGATAATTTATATGCTTTGACGTATCGGGGTAGAGGCAGATGGAGAAACGAACGGCAGCGCATACGGAAGATGAGCGCAAAAGGCTTGAAATATCAAAAATAGAAGACACCGTAAATTTAGCCTTAAGGCATTGTGAGGCTAAATTTACTCATTTTTTAGATCCAGCGGTTGCGTATTATGTAAAGCATAATATGGGCTTCGGTGCAGATGTCAACATATCGTTCTGGGGCGGCAGAGAAGGCGCAGAACGTGAGGTTATGTGTGTGGCGCCGGAATGGGAGCAGCCCGATACGGCAAAATTTCCCGTTTCATGCATAAAGTCGGTTTCGTCGGGGTTCAATGAGCTGACCCACCGCGACTATCTCGGAGCATTGATGGGGCTTGGAATTAAGAGAGAGCAAATCGGCGATATTTTAATAAGCGGCGGCTGTGCGTATATTTTTTGTAAATCCGATATTTTTTCATATATAATAAATAATCTGAGCAAGGTCGGAAAAGACGGTATCCGCCTGTGTGAGGCAAATATGGAGGAAATTTCCGAATTTAAAGAAAAGACAGAGCGTATAAATGTGAGTGTTGCGTCTTTGAGGCTTGACTCGGTTTTGTCTGCCGTATTAAATCTGTCGCGCCGTGCAAGTGCGGATTTGGTAAAAACGTGCAGAGTTAAGGTGAATTTTGACGAATGTGAAAATTTATCGAAGATTTTGTCGTGCGGGGACTTGATTTCCGTGCGCGGATTTGGTAGACTAAAGATTGGCGATATAGGGGGATTGTCGAGGAAAGGCCGTACCTATATTTCAGTGGAACGTTTTTTGTAATTTTTATATATTAATCATATATAATACAAGGGGGAAAAAGCAATGCTTACTCCGCTGGAAATTGAAAACAGAGAGTTTAAAAAAACAATGGGCGGATATAACCGTGATGATGTTGAGGATTTTATGAGCCTCATATTGGTGGATTATGAAAAGCTCTACAAAGAAAACATAGCGGCGCGCGATAAAATCGAAACGCTGAGTGAGGCTGTGGAGCATTATAAGCATCAGGAAAGCACTATGCAGAATGCCATAATGGCTGCACAGAATGCTGCCGATTCGCTGAAGCAAACCGCCAACGACCAGGCAGATTTGATAATTCGCGAGGCAAAGCTTAAAGCAAGCGAGATAATACGCGACGCAAACCGCGATGCTACAAATCTTGAGAGAAGATATACCGAGATAAGGCAGCAGATAGAAAGCTATAAAATGCGTGTCAGTGCAATTATAAAGTCGCAGCTCGACATTTTGGGCGAGCTTAATGACGACGGCACAGCATCACAGAGCTTTACAGCGGCGGATACAATGGCAGCTACTATGGCAAGAAAGGACGAAATATAAATGGCAGATAAAGCAAAAAACTATAATGATACAATACAGTTACCTTCGACGGAGTTTCCGATGCGCGGAAATCTTCCGGCACGTGAGCCCGAAACGCTCAAGCGCTGGGAGGAAATGGAGCTTTATAAAAAGCTCACCGAGCGCAATAAGGGCAAAACACCGTTTATTCTTCATGACGGACCTCCGTATGCAAACGGAGATATACACATGGGACATGCGCTCAACAAAATCCTTAAAGATATAATCGTAAGGTATAAATCTATGAGCGGATATTATGCGCCTTATGTGCCGGGCTGGGACACGCACGGACTGCCGATTGAGCAGCAGGCTATCAAAAAGCTCGGCATAAACCGCCATGAGGTAGGACCGGTCAAGTTCCGTGAGGCATGCCGTGAGTTTGCGCTTTCGCATGTTGAAAATCAGAAGGAGCAGTTTAAGCGTTTGGGCGTTATAGGCGACTGGGACAACCCGTATCTGACGCTTAAAAATGAGTTTGTTGCAAAGCAGATTGAAGTTTTCGGCAAAATGGCTGAAAAAGGCTTGATATATAAGGGATTAAAGCCTGTATACTGGTGCCCGCACTGTGAAACGGCGCTTGCCGAGGCAGAAATTGAATATGCCGAGGATGCAACAAATTCTATTTATGTAAAATTTGCCGTAACCGACGACATGGGCAAATTTGACGGGCTTGAAAATGTGTATTTCGTTATCTGGACAACCACAACATGGACAATGCCCGGTAACGTTGCAATATGCCTTAATGCGGACTTTGATTATTCGCTCGTAAAAGTTCCGAACGGCGAAATATACGTTCTGGCAACAGAGTTGGTTGACAGCGTAATGAAGGCTGCAAAAATTGAGGGCGGATATGAAATCATAAAGCATTTTAAAGGCTCAGAGCTTGAGCTTATGAAATGTAAGCATCCGTTTATCGACCGTGAATCGCTTGTAATACTCGGCGACCATGTAACGCTTGATGCAGGTACGGGCTGTGTACACACTGCGCCGGGACACGGCGTTGAGGACTATCAGGTATGCAGAAACTATCCGCAGCTTGATATAGTTGTGCCTGTTGACAGTAAGGGCTATCTGAACGAGCTTGCAGGTGAGTTTTGCGGTATGTATTATGAAGAGTCAAACGCAAAGATTATCGAGTGTATGACCGAAAATGGCAGTCTGCTTGCTGTGGAGAAGATTATTCACCAGTATCCGCATTGCTGGCGTTGCGATAATCCGATTATTTTCCGCGCTGCCGACCAGTGGTTTGCATCGGTTGACGCATTGAAGGAGAAGGCGGTTGAGGCTATAAAGGGTGTAAAATGGATTCCCGCATGGGGCGAGGACCGCATCACATCAATGGTTGAGGACAGAAGCGACTGGTGTATTTCGCGTCAGCGCACATGGGGCGTGCCTATTCCGATATTTTACTGCAAAGACTGCGGCAAGGAGCTGATTAACAGCGAAACGCTTGCGGCAGTTAGCAAGCTGTTCCGTGAGCAGGGACCAGATAAATGGTGGGAGCTTGATGCGGACGATATTCTGCCTGAGGGCACAGTATGCGAATGTGGCTGCAAGCATTTTACAAAAGAGAAGGATATAATGGACGTATGGTTTGATTCCGGTTCATCGCATGCGGCTGTATGTGAGCAGAGGGACGATTTGGTATATCCGGCAGATTTGTACCTTGAGGGAAATGACCAGTACAGAGGCTGGTTCCAGTCATCGCTTCTGACGAGTATTGCAACAAAGGAAATTGCGCCGTATAAGACAGTTATTACGCACGGAATGATTCAGGACGGCGAAGGAAGAAAGATGTCAAAGTCCAAAGGTAACTCTATTTCGCCTTTGGAAATTGCCGACAAATACGGCGCTGACGTACTCCGTCTGTGGGTTGTTTCGGCAGACTATAAAACCGACATGAGAATGTCGAATGAAGCGCTTAAACAGCTTTCGGAGGGATACCGCAAAATCCGCAATACCGCGCGTTATATTTTGGGTAACCTTGCCGGATTTGACCCGAATACGGACATGATGGCATATGAGGATATGGAGGAGCTTGACCGCTGGGCGCTTATGCGTGTAAACGATTTGGTTAAAAAGTCGGTTGAGGCATATGAGGCATATGAATATCATACGCTTTTCCGCGGTATTCACAACTTCTGCGTTGTTGATATGAGCAGTTTCTACCTTGATATTATAAAAGACAGACTTTACACAGAGAAGGCTGACGGCACACTTCGCCGCAGCGCTCAGAGTGCTATGTATATCATACTTGATAAAATTACGCGTCTGCTTGCGCCCATACTGGTATTTACGGCAGAGGAAATCTGGTCGTATATGCCCCGTATGAAGGGACAGGAGAGCGAAAGCATAATGTTCAACGATATGCCCGAATATGACGCAAAGTATGATAATGCGGAACTTTCGGAGAAATGGGATAAAGTTATAGCAATCCGCAATGACGTGCTTAAGGCTCTTGAGGAGGCACGTGCACAGAAGGTAATAGGTCAGTCGCTTGCGGCGGATATTACGGTGTATGCGGACGGCGAAACATATGATTTCCTTAACAGCATAAAAGATGAGCTTGCGAAGGTATTTATCGTATCGAGAGCAGATGTTAAAAACATGAGCGAGGCATGTGACGGCGCAGTTTCGGGAGATATTGTAAAGACGGCTGTAAAACCTGCGGCAGGAGAAAAATGCGAGCGCTGCTGGATATATTCCGACACTGTTGGAGAATGCAGCGAGCATCCGACGCTGTGTGCACGCTGTGCAGGCGTTATTAAAGACATGTAAGCTTGGTAAATCAAAGAAACATAAAAAGCAGGGTCATATGAATTATGGCAAATTATATGGGAGGGCATAGTTTGCCTTCCCGTATTTTTTGATTAAAATACGGCGGCTGTATCAAAATGGCGTTTTTATACTATCGGAGAGGTTAATGTGAAAGTTTTTTCGCGTTGCCTGTTGGCAGAATGGAGATTTTGATGAAAAGATTAAATCTGGATTTTGGAAAAAGAAGCTATGACATTGTAATTGAAAATTCTTTTGACGCTTTGGCACAGGAGATGTCAATGGTGTGCCGCGGCAGGGTTTTGCTTGTCACAGACACAAACGTTGCACCGGTTTTTGCAGATGAGGTTTCGGCAGCGCTGGAAGAGGCAGATGTTGACGTATGCGGTGTTTATTCATTTAAAGCGGGAGAAAAGAGCAAAAATATCGATACACTTCAGGACATATATAATGCATGCGTAAAATACGGGCTTGACAGAAACGCTTCGATAGCGGCGCTCGGCGGCGGCGTATGCGGAGATATGGCAGGGCTTGCAGCGGCAACATATATGCGCGGCATAGGCTTTGTGCAAATTCCTACCACACTTTTGGCGCAGACGGACAGCAGTGTCGGCGGCAAAGTCGGAATTGATTTTGCCGGAATAAAAAACATAGTCGGCGCATTTAAACAGCCGCGTCTTGTGTATATAAATACAAAAACGCTGAAAACCTTGCCGCAGCGCGAGTTTTCGGCAGGTATGGCAGAGATTATAAAGTACGGCATCATAAGGGACAGCAAATTTTTTGATTTTCTTGATAAAAACAGCGAAAAAATAAAGGCGCTTGATGAAAATATGCTTGAGGACATGATTTACAGGTGCTGTGAGATAAAAGCCGACGTGGTGATGAATGATGAAACCGAGCGCGGCGTGCGTGCCATACTGAATTTCGGGCACACAATAGGACATGGCGTTGAAAGTGCGAAGGAGTTTGAGCTTTTGCACGGGGAATGTGTGGCGATAGGCATGTCGGGTGCGTTGGAGATATCGCGTATGCGCGGCTACATGGACGCAGACAGCATAGAAGCGTGCAATGCGCTCATAAAAAAATATAACCTCAGCACATCGGTGAGCGGAGCAGATGAGTCCGATATAATCGGCTGTATGAAAAATGATAAGAAGAAGCTTGACGGCAGGCTCAGATTTGTACTCGCACAAAAAATCGGCAGTGTTGAAATTTTTGATGATGTCGGCGATGACGAAATCAGCAATGCGGTGTCATGTATTGTGAAACCGTGAGCGCTGTGCTGAAAATGCAAAAATACGGGCAGAAAAAAATCTAATTTGACTTTCGGCGGTGATACGGTGATTTTATATATAATATTGTCAGTTCTGATGATTGCAGCTGACAGATACACGAAAATTATTGCGGCAGAAACTTTGTCGGGCGGCAAAAGCATAGATTTCATACCGCATTTTATGGATTTTGTATATGTTGAAAACAGGGGCGCGGCATTTGGCATGATGCAGAATACGCGCTGGTTTCTTGCGGCGCTTACGGTTGCGGTGCTTGGGGCGATTTTGGCGTATGTTATAAAAAGCAAAAACCGCAGCCCGCTGTTTATGACGGCGGCATCGCTGATATTTGCAGGCGGTGTCGGAAATTTGATTGACAGGGTGTTTTTTGGATATGTGACTGATTTTATGCACTTTTTGTTTATTGATTTTCCGTGTTTTAACATTGCCGATATATGCGTGTGCACGGGCGGTGCGCTGTTTGTGATATATTTGTTGTTCGGCGACATGAAAAAGGGCAGTATGAAAAAGACTGAGCAGACAGCAGAGAATAAAGGAGAGCTGTATGGTACAAAAAATTCTTCTGACAGTTAAAGAAAGCGAAAGCGGAAGCCGTCTTGACGCATACATAGGGGCTGCGGCGGAGGCTCTGTCACGCTCACATGCGGTAAAACTTATCGAGAGCGGCTGTGTGACGGTAAACGGCAGAACGGAGGACAAAAAGTATCGTGTAAGCACGGGCGAAACGGTTGAAATAGATATGCCGGAGGCGAAGGAATACGAGGCAAAGCCTCAGGCGATACCGCTTGATATTGTGTATGAGGACGATGATTTGCTTGTGGTGAACAAGAAACAGGGAATGGTTGTGCACCCTGCGCCGGGCAACTATGAAGGTACGCTTGTCAACGCGCTTATGGAGCATTGCGGCTCCGGGCTGTCGGGGATTAACGGCGTTATGCGCCCGGGAATTGTGCACAGGATTGATAAGGACACATCGGGACTTCTGGTTGTTGCAAAAAATGATGCGGCGCATATGTTTTTGTCATCACAGCTTGCCGACAGGAGTCTTTCGAGAGAATATTCGGCGATTGTAAACGGAAACATAAAAGAGGATACGCTGACACTGGATTTTCCTATAGGAAGAAATCCGTCCGACAGAAAGAAAATGTGCGTCACAAACAAAAATTCGCGAAACGCCGTGACACATGTAACTGTGCTTGAGCGTTTCGGCAGATACACGTATGTAAAATGCAAGCTGCAAACGGGGCGTACGCATCAGATAAGGGTGCATATGGCTTATATCGGACACAGCATTGTCGGAGATAAAACATACGGCATAAAAAAGGAGCGATTTAAGCTTGACGGACAGCTTCTTCATGCGGGGGAAATCGAGTTTATACACCCTGCGACAAAGGAGCGTATGGAGTTTTCATGCGAACTGCCCGACTACTTTTTAAAGGTGCTCGAAAAGCTGCGCAGTGAGAGCGTGAAATGAGAATATACAGTGAGCGTATATGAACAGAAAATGCAAAAATAAAATATTTTATCGAAATTTGATAAATATGTAGACAAAAATAAAATACTTTGGTATAATAGCTTCGGATAAAGAAGATTTCCTTCGGATTTACAGCCTTTAAGTCGGTACAGAGAGACCGGTAAGGCAGTTATATTTGAGTCGGGGATTTTATTTGCTTAAATATATCTTGCCGTATTGCTTTCTGCCGTATTTTGGGGCGGAAAGCTTTTTTTGTGCTTTTTGACTGCGGGGTGCCTTTTTGGAGGAAAAGTATTTATGCGGGAGGTATGGAGTATGGAGCAATCACAAATCAAGGCTCAGATTATGGACGAAGCAGCTGTTTCGCGTGCGCTGAGCAGAATATCGCATGAAATCATCGAAAAAAATCAGGGTACGGACAATGTGTGCCTTGTGGGCATACAGCGCCGCGGCGTTGTGCTGGCAAAAAAAATCGCCGAAAAGATTAATGAGGCAGAGGAGTGTAAAGTCAGGACGGGCGTTTTGGACATAACATTTTACCGCGACGATTTGAGCATTTTGTCGGAGCACCCGAAAATTAACGGCAGCAGCATAGATTTTGCGGTCACGGGAAAAACTCTCATAATAGTTGACGATGTTTTGTATACGGGACGTACTGTTCGCGCAGCCATAGACGCACTTATGGACATGGGCAGACCGGACGCCATACAGCTTGCGGTGCTGATTGACCGCGGACACCGTGAGCTGCCGATAAGGGCAGACTATGTCGGAAAGAATGTGCCAACGTCCAAAAGTGAAATTGTGCATGTTGAAGTGACGGAAATTGACGGCAGAAACGGCGTATATATAGCCGATGTAAAACAGGATATGTAAAAAAGCATAAGAACCGTTACGGAAAGGGGAAAAACAATGCTTGGAAAACATAAGGATTTGCTGGGACTCAAGGACCTCACAGCGGAGGAAATCAAATATATTTTGAAAAATGCGCAGACAATGAAGTACATTTTGCAGCAAAACAACAAAAAAACGCCTCATTTGCAGGGAAAATCGGTTGTTACGCTGTTCTATGAAAATTCTACGCGCACAAGACTTTCATTTGAAATGGCGGCAAAATATATAGGCGCAAGCACCGCAAACGTTGCCGCAGGAACATCGAGCGTGAGCAAGGGTGAAACGCTGATTGATACCGCGCGCACGATTGACGCGATGGGTACTGATGTTATAATACTGCGCCACCCGATGAGCGGTGCGGCAAATCTGATTGCAAAAAACGTAAAAGCATCGGTAATAAATGCGGGCGACGGAATGAATGAGCACCCGACACAGGCGCTTTTGGATTTGTTTACAATAATGGAGCATAAGGGCGGCTTTGAAGGGCTTCGCGTGGCGATTGTCGGTGACATAATGCACAGCCGCGTTGTAAGAAGCAACATATACGCTCTGACAAAGCTGGGGGCAAGGGTTGCCGTGGGCGGACCTGCCACACTTTTGCCGAAAGGGCTTGAGATGCTCGGCGCGGAGGTATATGATAACGTTCAGGAGGCGCTGCTCGATGCAGATGTTGTAATGGGACTGCGCATGCAGCTTGAGCGTCAGCAGAGCGGATTTGTGCCGGATATGCGCGAATATGCACATTTCTTCGGTGTAGATGATAAAAGGCTCGCCTTTGCAAAGCCGGACGCAATGCTTATGCATCCGGGTCCTGTAAACAGAGGTTTCGAGCTTACGAGCGGCATAATCGACGGGACACATTCGGTCATACAGGAGCAGGTCACAAACGGCGTTGCGGTTCGTATGGCGGTATTGTATATCATGGCGAGAAAGGGTGGCGGCAATGAAAATTTTGATTAAGGGCGGAAGAGTGATTGACCCTGCAAACAACATGGACACGGTGACGGATATTTATGTAAACGACGGTGTTATAGAAGAAATAGGCAGCGAGCTTGACCCTGAGGGACTTGAGATTGAAGTGATTGACGCAAAAGGGCTTGTGGTCGCACCGGGGCTTATAGATATGCACACACATCTGAGAGAACCGGGGTTTGAGTACAAGGAGGACATAGAAAGCGGAACCTCTGCCGCGGCAATGGGCGGATTTACTTCGGTTGCATGCATGCCGAACACACAGCCTCCGATTGATAATGCGGCAATGGTTGAATTTATACTGTCGCGTGCAAAGTCTGTCGGCAAGGTTAATGTGTATCCGATAGGCTGTATTTCAAAAGGGCAGAAGGGCGAGGAGCTTGCACCGATAGGCGAGCTGAAATTTGCCGGAGCGGTTGCTGTGTCGGACGACGGACGCCCTGTTTCAAATGCAAGGCTTATGCGTTATGCAATGCAGTATGCCAATACATTTGACATAACAGTGATTTCCCACTGTGAGGATTTGAACCTTGTTGACGGCGGAAGCATAAATGAAGGCTTTATGGCGACAACGCTCGGACTTAGGCCGATTACGCCTGCTGCTGAGGAGGTAATGGTTGCGCGCGATGTGCTGCTGGCGGAAAATGAGGGAGTAAGCGTGCATATTGCGCACATAAGCACGCGCAGAAGTGTTGAAATTATACGAAACGCAAAAGCACGCGGCGCACGTGTCACATGTGAAACGTGTCCGCATTACTTTACGCTCACCGACCGTGAAACGGACGGGTTTAATACAAATGCGAAGATGAATCCGCCTCTGCGCAGCGATGATGATGTTGCGGCGATAAAGGAAGGGCTGAAGGACGGCACAATCGATGTTATTGCGACTGACCATGCGCCGCACCATGCAGATGAAAAAAACTGCGAATTTGCACTTGCGGCAAACGGAATCGTGGGGCTTGAAACATCATTGCCGCTCGGAATTACGTACCTTGTGAATAAAGGCGTGCTGACATTGAGCGAGCTTCTGAGAAAGATGTGTGTAAATCCTGCAAATATTCTCGGGTTGAATAAGGGCAGTCTGGCTGTGAACAGACCTGCCGACATAGTAATATTTGACCCGAATGAGATGTATACGGTAGATGTAAACAGCTTTGTGTCAAAAGGAAAAAATTCGCCATATAACGGATTTACGCTGAACGGCAAGGTTAAATATACGATAGTAAACGGCAAAATAGTTGTAAATCAGGGAGTTTTGCTGTAAAAATAAAGACTGTAAATATATCGGAAGAGGTGTCTTTGTATGTCAATGGACTTGATGATAAAAAAGATAATTGAAATGAAAGCGCCCGTGGTTGCGGGGCTTGACCCGAAGCTTGACTATGTGCCGGAATTTTTGAAAAGGGAAAGTTTTGAGGAATTTGGCAAGGGCGCACAGGGAGCGGCAAATGCGCTCTGGCGTTTTAATGAGGCGCTCATAGACGCATTGCGCGAGGTTGTGCCGGCAGTAAAGATACAGGCGGCATATTATGAAATGTACGGAATTGAGGGTATGAAAACGCTGTATAAGACGGCTGAATATGCAAAAAGGCGCGGCATGTACGTTATAGTTGACGGCAAGCGCAACGACATAGGTTCAACCGCCGAGGCATATTCGCACGGCTGGCTCGGCAGAACGGAAATTTCGAGCATTGAATATGAAATGAGCGCGGCAGATTGTCTGACGGTAAACCCGTATCTCGGAAGTGACGGAATTATGCCGTTTGTCAGCGACTGCAAAAAGTATGATAAAGCGGTTTTTGCACTTGTAAAAACTTCAAACCCGTCATCGGGCGAGCTTCAGGATTTAAAAATCGGCGACAAAACGCTTTATGAAACAGTCGGTGGACTTGTTGAAAAATGGGGTGCGGACACTGTGGGCGAATATGGCTACAGTGCAGTCGGAGCGGTTGTCGGGGCAACATATCCCGAACAGGCAAAAAGACTGCGTTCTCTTATGAAACACACATATTTTCTTGTGCCGGGCTACGGCGCACAGGGAGCCGGAGCGGCAGATGTTGCCGTAAGTTTTGATGAGAGGGGATTGGGCGCGATTGTAAATTCATCGCGTGCGATTATGTGTGCATACAAAAAAGGCTCAGATGAGAGGCTTTTTGCTGAGGCGGCAAAAGATGAGGCACACAGCATGGCAAAAGCCATAAATGAAGCAGTCGGCAGATGAAACGGTGAGAAAATAAATATAGGGCATATGCGGCATGAAAAAAAGAGAAATGCGCAGGACGCATTTCGGAGGTGAAAACTTGAAAAAAGCTAACATTTGCAAAATAATATCATCAGAAGAAACGGCAAAGGACATATTTGATTTCACGGTTGAGTGTGAGGAAATTGCCTCATGCGCAAAGGCGGGACAGTTTTTGCATATCGACTGCGGCGATGCGGCATTAAACCTTTTGCGCAGACCGATAAGCATATGTGATGCATATGATGACAAGGTGCGTTTTATATTTCAGAAAAAAGGCAGCGGCACCGACGCTCTTTCTAAAAAAGGGGCGGGGGACATGCTTGATATACTCGGACCTCTCGGAAACGGATTTACAATTTTGCCCGACAAGAAAAAACCTGTTGTCATAGGCGGCGGTATTGGGGTTTTTCCGCTTTATATGCTGTGCAGACAGCTCAAAAATCCGACGGCTCTGCTCGGATTTCGCACAAAAGAGCTTGTCTGCATGGAGAAGGAGTTTTCATCTGCGGCAAAGACAAGCATAGCGACAGATGACGGCAGCTATGGTTTCAAAGGGTATGCGCCGCAGCTGCTTGAAAAAATGCTTGGGGCAGGGGAGTGCGACATAATTTATGCATGCGGACCTTTGCCGATGCTGCGCGCGGTAAAACAGCTTGCAGAGCAATTTGATGTAAAATGCCAGCTGTCGCTTGAACAGCGCATGGGGTGCGGAATAGGCGCATGCCTGGTATGCACATGCGAAACACTTGTCGGCGGTGAGCACAAAAACAAACGTGTATGTAAGGACGGACCGGTATTTTGGAGCAGTGAGGTGACGCTTGATGGCTGATATGAAGGTAAATATTGCGGGGGTGGAATGGAATAATCCTGTATGTGTTGCTTCGGGGACATTCGGCTTCGGACGTGAATACGGAGAATATTTCGATTTGGACGAAATCGGCGCAATAAGCGTGAAGGGGCTTACGCTTAAACCCAGACAGGGAAACAGGTCGCCGCGCATAGCGCAGACGAGCGCAGGTATTTTAAACAGTGTCGGACTTCAAAATCCGGGCGTGCATGCCTTTATCGAAAATGAACTTGGAGAGCTGAAAAAGCACAGTGCGAAAATTATTGCAAATATGGCAGGCTCAACGGTTGAGGATTATTGCGAAATGGCGCGCATTTTATCGGGTACGGACGTTGATATGCTTGAAATGAACATTTCGTGCCCGAATGTTAAAGAGGGCGGAGTGGCATTCGGCACAGATGCGGCTATGGTTGAAAAAATTACGGCTGCGGTTCGCAAATGTGCAAAAAAGCCTCTTATAGTTAAGCTGTCACCGAATGTTACAGACATTGTTTCGATTGCAAAAGCGGCACAGAGCGGCGGTGCGGACGCATTATCGCTCATAAATACGCTGCTTGGCATGAAAATAGACATAAACACGAAACGCCCTGTTTTGTATAATAATGTGGGCGGTATGTCGGGACCGTGCGTTATGCCCGTTGCGGTAAGAATGGTGTGGCAGACAGCGTCGGCGGTTGATTTGCCGATAATCGGCATGGGCGGAATTATGAGCGCCTCGGACGCGGCGGAATTTATGCTTGCAGGTGCAGACGCGGTTGCGGTGGGTACGGGAATGTTTAAAAATCCGACACTTGCAGCCGATGTGGCAAAGGGACTTTGCGAGTATGCCGACAAAAACGGATATACGCGCGTGAGCGATATCACTGACGGCGTCATAAAATATTGATTTTACGTAAAAAAGCTTCCGTTTATAGCTTTGAGCCGAAAACGGGAGCTTTTTTGTTTACATAAAAAGGGAATATCATTTTAATTTTCCGTATTTTATTTTTTTCTTCCATATGTATATTTTTTCAAATAAAAATGTCAGCAGCATAACAAGTACGGCGCTTGCCATATAAAGCACGGAAAGCTTCATTGCCGTTCCGAAATCAATCAGAGCCTCGGGTCTTATCGGCATAATGGACGCATATGCGGCAACCGGCATAAAATTCAGAGCGGCAGCCGTATACAATGCTGCCAACACTGCCTGGAGCGATTTTCCGAGGAAGTAGCGTTTTGTATCAAGCCCCGTTCCCGAAACAATCCCCGTCACCTGCAAATGAACGCTTATGCCAGCAAAGCCTGCGATTGCCGATGTCATTATAAGCTTGTGTGAAAGTGAAAGAGGTGAAATGCTCACATTGTAAACTCCCGTTGATATTTCGATAAGACCGCCCGATGCAAGAGAAAAAATATTGCCGCCGGCGGCGGAAAGGGAACTTATTATCACCGCAAAAACTATGGTAAAGCCGCATACGGTGAGCATGTTTTTTACAGAATTTGCAATTGTTTCTTTTACGATTGCGCCTATAGGTTTTGTGCATTGTATGACGGGGGCTTCCGAAGAAATGTATCTTCCTTTTCTGCCGAACAAAGAGAAAATAAGCCCGACGCTCAGTGCCGAAAGTATATGAACCGCATACAGCATAACGCCAATATCACCGCTGCCGTACATAGCCGCGCCAACGGAGCCGATTATAAACAATGGACCGGAGTTATTGCAGAAAGCAAGCAGTTTTTCCGCATCGGATTTGGTGAGCGCACCGCTTTTGTACATGTCGCATATGCATGATGCCCCGAGGGGATAGCCGCTTATAACGCCGAGAATCAGGCACAGTGCGCCCGAGCCTGATACGCTGAAAAGAGGACGCATAATGTGCGACATGGGGCGTGAGAGCATGTTTGCAAAGCCAAGCCCGATAAGCAGGCCCGAAAATACAAAAAAAGGGAACAGGCTCGGCACAAGCACATTTGCACATAGTGTCAGAGCGCGCCTGACCGCATCAATCGCCGTCTGCGGACGGAGAAGCATGTATAAAATCAGGTATATGACAGCCGATATACAAAAAAGGTTTTTGAGATTTATTCTTTTCTGCAAAAAACAGACACCTCCGCTTTTATATTCTGTACACTTTATGTATATGACATTAAAGGAGACACTATTGCATAAAAATATGTAAAAAGGGGTGAATCTATGGTGAGAAAAAAACATAAAATCAATGTGAAGGAAACCGAATACACAAAATCGCGTGCGGAAAAAATTGCGGACGCACTCGATTTGCCGAAGGAGCTTGTGTTTGATTTGCCGAAGCTTATTTTTACGGGCAGCCATGAGCTGTTTATCGAAAATTACCGCGGAATAGTGGAGTATTCAGATACCGTAATCCGCCTCAACACAAGCGACTGCCTTTTAAAAATAACGGGACGCTCGCTGGGGATAAAGAATATTGCGTCGGAGGAGATAACACTTTGCGGCGATATAAAATCGCTTGAATTTTGCTGAATATATAAAAATAATCACAGTGAAACGGGGAAAATCTCATGCTTACACGTATACTTTACTTTCTGCGCGGCTATGTTGAAGTTATAGTAAGAAGCCATTTTATCGAACGCTTCATCAACATATGCATACACCGCAACATATATTTATGGGACATACACCGCACGGATTCACAGCGAGCCGATATGAAGATGAGCATACGCTCATTCAAAAAAATACGCCCTATAGCAAAAAAAACACATTCGCGCGTTCATATATCGGGCAAATACGGCATGCCGGCGCTTATGCGAAAATATAAACGGCGCTATTTTTTTGCAGGAGGGCTTGCGGCGGCAGTCTGTTTTATTTTTATAATGTCGCAGTTTATATGGTCGATTGAGGTTGTCGGAAACAGAAATGTTTCCGAGGAGAGAATTTTGCAGGTGCTTGGTGAGCTTGGGCTGAAAAAGGGACGTTTTGCAAAAGGGTTTGACGCGAGAGATTTAAAAAATAACGCGCTTATGCAGCTTGACGGACTAAACTGGCTATGGGTCGACATACGCGGCAGCAAAGCCATTGTAAGCGTCAGTGAAAAGAAAAAAGCGCCGGAGATAATTGACAGCGAAACACCTTGCGATATAGTTGCCGTAAAATCGGGTGTTATAAAAAGCTATATTGCAAAGGAGGGACAGAGCAACATAGAGCTTGGGCAGACGGTCATGGAGGGTGAGCTTCTCATAAGCGGCGTCATGAAAAGCGAGCGCACCGTGCCGCGATATACTCATGCATCGGGCGAGGTTTATGCGAGAACATGGTATGAACAGTCGGGCGTATATCCGCTGTCAAAGCAGATAAGAACGCCTACGGGCAAAGCGTTAAAAAGAAATTCGCTGAGGCTTTTCGGAATAAATATAAATTTTTTTGTAAACAGTGGAAATCCGTATGCGAATTGTGATATAATAAAAGAGAACCACGATTGGGTACTTTTCGGCAGATATATGGGAATATCGTGGGACAGTGTTACATACCGCGAAGTTGATGTATCATATGAGCCGCTCGACGCACAGCAGGTTATGCAGAATGTGCGTGCGGAGCTTGAGGAAAAAATTTTGCCGGAGGTAAGCGAAGGCGCCGTATATGTGACGGGCAATATCGGATACAGCGCGGTAGATGAGGAAAATATACGTGTAAGCCTTGTGGCGGAATATATAGAGCAAATCGGTACGGAAAAGAAGATTGAAACAATTCTTTCGCCCGACATGGGTGATGAAACTAAAAAAGCCGAATAAACGGTGCTGTTTTAATAAGCGGCATAATCTGTTGATAATTTCAAAATTTTATATTATACTTATTATATACAAAAGCTATAACAAAAGAAACGGAAGTGAATTATCTTTGACGGAGAAGATTTTTACGCTTGATGCGGATACCGATATTTCCGCACTTTTCGGGAGCTTTGATGCAAACATCAAACTTATCGAAAAAGAGCTTAACGTTAAAATACTGACACGTGACTGTGACATTAAAATTCTCGGAGAGGAGGAAAATGTCAACAACACAATAAAGGTCATAAAAAACCTGACAGCGCTTTTGGGGCGCGGCGAGGCGCTTTGTGAACAAAATATTCTCTACACCATATCGATGGTTGAGGACGGGCTTGAACAGAGCTTGGGTACACTGGGCGCAGATGTTGTGTGCATAACATCAAAGGGCAAGCCGGTGAAGAGCAAAACTCTCGGACAGACAAAATACATCAAAGCGATAAAGGACAATACGATAACCTTCGGCATCGGACCTGCCGGCACGGGTAAAACATATCTCGCTGTTGCTGCGGCTGTGACGGCATTCAGAAATAAGGAGGTAAGCCGCATAATTTTGACGCGTCCGGCAGTTGAGGCAGGGGAGAAACTCGGCTTTTTGCCGGGAGATTTGCAGATGAAGGTTGACCCGTATCTGCGGCCTCTGTATGACGCGATGTATGACATGCTCGGCGCGGAAAGTTATCAGAAATATCTGGAGCGGTCGATGATTGAGGTTGCACCGCTGGCATATATGCGCGGACGCACGCTTGATGACGCATTTATAATCCTTGATGAGGCGCAGAATACCACACCTGAGCAGATGAAGATGTTTCTTACGAGAATAGGTTTCGGCTCACATGCAATTGTGACAGGTGATATTACGCAGATTGATCTTCCGGACGGAAAACGTTCGGGACTGAAAGACGCGGCGAAAATTTTGAAAAATATTGACGGCATATCCTTCTGCTATCTGAGTGAGAAGGACGTTGTGCGCCATCCGCTCGTACAGAAAATTATAACGGCATATGAAAAATCCGAACAGGAAAAAGCGCGCCGCAGTGCGTCAAAGGATAACACAGGAGGTCATAATGCAAAAAGCAGAAGTAATTATTGAAAATGAACAGGACATATGTACCTTTACCGGCGAGATGGAAAAGGCGGCAAAGGAGGTAATAAACAAGGTTTTGGAACAGGAGAGCTTTCCGTATGAGTGCGAGGTTTCGGTTCTGATAACCGATGATGAAGAAATACGCATGCTCAATCATGAACACCGCGGCAAGGACAAAGCCACAGATGTGCTGTCATTTCCGATGCTTGAGTTTGATGAAAACCACGGCATAATCAGCGATGATGAGGATTTGGGCGGTACGCTGCTGCTCGGCGATATTGTTATAAGCCTTGAGCGCGCATATGCACAGGCAGACGAATACGGACATTCGCCGCTGCGCGAAGTGGGCTTTTTGTGTGCACACAGTACGCTCCACCTTCTCGGCTATGACCATGAGGAAGATGAGGAGAGCAGAAAGCAGATGCGTGAAAAAGAGGAAAAAGCGCTCGGCGCACTGGGGCTGACCAGATAAAACGGCGAACAAACTGAAATTACGGTCTATAATTAAAAATCAATTTTAAATCAATAATTCAGATAAGGGGTAAACAGACATTGGTTGATACAAACTTCAAATCGGGATTTGTTTCGATAATAGGACGTCCGAATGTCGGCAAATCCACACTTCTAAACGCGCTTGTCGGCGAAAAAATTGCGATAATTTCAAACAAACCGCAGACAACGCGAAACAAAATTCTGGCTATACGCACAGATGAAACATCACAGATTATATTTACAGATACGCCCGGCATACACAAACCGAAAAACAAGCTCGGGGAGTTTATGGTTAAGGTGGCAAACGAATCCATGGGAGAAATGGACGTGGTGCTGTTTGTGGTTGACGCGACAAATAAAACAACCGAGCCGGAGAGAAAGATTGCAGAGAATTTAAAATCTCTCAGAGCGCCGGTAATACTTGTTATAAATAAAGTGGACTTAGCCCATAAAGAGTCGCTGCTTCCGATGATTGCGGATTTCAGCAGCCTTCATAATTTTGAGGCAATAGTTCCCGTGAGTGCGCTGAAAGATGACGGCACGGACAGGCTTATAAGCGAAATTATGCAGTATATTCCGAAAGGACCGGCATTTTTTCCGGATGATATGGTAACAGATCAGCCTGAAAAGCAGATAGCGGCGGAAATAATACGCGAAAAGCTTTTATGGCTGCTCGACAAAGAGGTTCCGCACGGGATTGCAATAGAAATCATGAAAATGACCGATGAGGGCAAGGTTTCAAACATACAGGCGAACATATATTGCGAAAAGGCATCGCATAAGGGAATTATAATAGGCAAAAACGGCGCCGTCTTAAAAAAAGTCGGTACAATGGCGCGTATCGATATCCAGAAAATGCTTGGGCGAAAGGTATTTTTGGAGCTTTGGGTGAAGGTAAAGAGTGACTGGAGAAACAATAACTACCTTATACGCAACTTCGGATATGAATAAAAAATTTTTCAGGCAAATAATCTCTCAAATTGGTTATTTTGTCTGACTATTTTATATAAAAATTGTCAATGCTATCTATTGAAAACTTCTTTTGTTTAAAGCCTGTTTCCGGAACAGATTTTCTGCGGCAGGATTTTCAAAAGAGCTTTTCGCAAAGATAAAATCATGCAATAAACTTTATGAAAGATAACTTTGTTGATAGGGGGCAATTTTTATGTTTCGTGAATTTTTGTGGCAGCGCTTTTTTATGACGGGCAGAGTGAATGATTATCTTATAATAAAGGAAACCGATGATGAGGACGGCGGTTTTGACTATAAGGCGT